>CAZBBZ010000071.1:0-10402 GCA_964489925.1 uncultured Rhodobacterales bacterium | reverse complement strand
CCGCGAGAGCGAAGACTTGGCGGATCTGCTAAACCAAGTACTTTGCTTGCGCGCAGGGCAAACCCTTGCGGCGGTGTTTGGGCCTGCGATTAGCGATTATCTTTTGGCTTGCCCTTTGGGGCGCACACCCTGGCCTGCGCGAATTGAGCTGTGTTTGGCAATGATTGCGCGGGTGCCGATTGACGGGGGCGAGCAAACCTCTTTGGTGTGGCAATCTCCGAAAATTCCCGAATTTGGACGCAAAGCGATTGCTTTAATGAGTGGCGAGCAAATCTCGCGCTTAACCCCCTCAAATGTTGCGCCCGCACGCGGGACAAATGCGGTGATTTGCGGCTGGCAGAATACGGAAACGGGCCTTTGCGCCAATATGGATATGTCGCGTCAGGCGTTTGCGCGTATCGGTGTCGGTTTTGAGACCCAAGGATTTAAGGACCGCCCGCAAGGGGCAAACAAAGGGCAAACCGCTCAAGGCATGCGCCCCCTAAAGCGTAATTTTGCGCTGCATCACGTGAATGGCGAACGTATTCCCCAATCGATGATCGCACCGAATTTGGCCCAGAAGGACCGCTATCATGTGGGCTATATGCTGTGGGAATTTGAAAGCATCCCCCCGGAGCATCGGTTGGCCCTTGATCTGTTGGACGAGATTTGGACCCCCAGCCGATTTGTGCAGGACATCTATGCCCGCGCCACCGACAAGCCTGTGCATTGTGTTGGCAAAGGCATCGAGGCGAGCTTGTGGCAAGCCAGTGATTTGCCGAACCATGCTTTAGGCGGCACGGACACATTCACCTATCTTGTCGCGTTCGATTTCCATTCGTCAGTTGCGCGTAAAAACCCGCTAGCGGCCGTGCGCGCGTTTCACGATGCTTTTCCCAAGTCTGCGCGCGATGTGCGGCTAATCATTAAAACCACGCCAACAAACCTGACCCATTGGGGAGATCCAGAAGGCCAATTGGCCAAGGTTCGCCAAGCAGCAGACAATGATGATCGCATCACAGTGATCGAGGAAACCTATACCCGCGCGCAGCTGTTTGCGTTGATCGGACATGCAGATTGTTTGATTTCGCCCCATCGCGCCGAAGGGTTTGGTTTGTTGCCCGCTTATGCGATGGCCTTGGGCACAACTGTGATTGCCACGGATTATTCCGGCACGCGGGATTTTTGCAGTGACAAAACGGCCTTCCCGGTACAGGCGGATTTCGTCACTGTTGATCCCAAGCATATGATTTACCCAAGCACAGGCGCGCGTTGGGCCAATATCCGACATGATGATTTGGTGGACAACTTGCGTGCAGTTTACGACCACCCTGCCGTTGCGCGTCGCCGCGCGTTGAAGGGCAAGCGATTGATGCAAGAAGCCTATGCGCCGCGCGTTTTGGCATCAAACTATCGCGCGCGTCTGTCGGAAATCGGTGTGATTTAGGTTGGCTTGGGCGCGAGAAGGGCTTGCAAGTTCGTTCTTGAAATGTTCATGCTTGACCCATGTCTACCAGTTTACAACCCGGACAACTTCTCGCGCGGGGGATGAGCCGCCATCTGCGCCTACAAGGGTTCCAATGCTTGTTGGAGTTTGTGCCCGCACGTGGCTTGCGAGTTGATATTCTAGCGCTTGGACCAAGTGGTGAAATTTGGATTATCGAGTGCAAATCTAGTCGGGCTGATTTTATGGGGGATCATAAGTGGCAGGGCTATTTGGATTGGTGCGATAGGTTTTTCTGGTGTGTTGGCCCGGATTTTCCGGTTGATCTGCTGCCTGCCGACACAGGGCTAATGTTTGCAGATGCTTATGATGGGGAAATTACCCGCATGGCGCCCGAACATAAACTGGCAGCCGCACGGCGCAAAAAGCTGACGTTATCTATTGCGCGAACCGGGTTGCAGCGGCTTGCTACATACACAGACCCGCGCCGAAATGCGCAGTTTGGTGCCGAAAGCGATCCGCGCAATTAAGATTTCGCAACGCCACGTGCGCGGTTGGCTGCGGCTTTGATTTCTTCGGCAATCTCGTCAGCTTCATCCGGGTCGAAATCCATTGGCACTTCCATTTGGCCTGCATGAATGAACAACCGCACCATGCCATTGCTGGTGGGGCCGATTTGCAAGTTCGCTTCGATATCGCGCTCTGTGTCGATGCTCATGGAGGTTCCGAAGTTGTTGAGTGACCTGAATAGAAAGAATGCGCCGCCTAGCATTGGGCGCAAAAAAGCGCAATGCGGCGGTTACGATGCGTGGCAAATCGTATTGTCATGTAAAAGAAGGATGGTACCGCCTCTTGGTCTCGAACCAAGGACCTCTGGTTCCACAAACCAGCGCTCTAACCAACTGAGCTAAGGCGGCACATGACGCGTCGTCGGGCGCGATTAGCACAGACATTTGGACACTGCAATATTTCTGCGACGCAAATTACGCAGATTTACACCTATCTTTGCGTCTATTCTCTTTCGCAGTGCTTGCGGTGAAATCGGGATAATCAGTTTGACCCGTGGCGCGGCTTTGCCTAAACCGCACGAGCGTTCTTCAAACCAATTAAAGCTGTGTGTCTATGGCCCAAA
This sequence comes from uncultured Rhodobacterales bacterium, assembly GCA_964489925.1. Classification (GTDB taxonomy): domain Bacteria; phylum Pseudomonadota; class Alphaproteobacteria; order Rhodobacterales; family Rhodobacteraceae; genus CAYLLD01. The sequence continues at coordinate 7,847 of CAZBBZ010000071.1, read as the reverse complement.
CTCCCGAGCAACCGCGTTCGTTTCAAGAGATCATTCTGCGCCTACAGACCTATTGGGCTGGGCATGGCTGCGCGATTTTGCAGCCCTATGACATGGAAGTCGGGGCGGGCACGTTTCACCCGGCAACCACCTTGCGCTCGCTTGGGCCGACCCCTTGGGCCGCGGCTTATGTGCAGCCGTCGCGCCGACCCACAGATGGGCGCTATGGCGAAAACCCTAATCGGTTGCAGCATTATTATCAGTTTCAGGTGCTCATGAAGCCAAGCCCGCCGGATTTTCAGGCGCTTTATCTTGGCTCATTGGATGCGATTGGGATTGATACCAACTTGCACGACATCCGGTTTGTGGAAGATGACTGGGAAAGCCCGACGCTGGGTGCATGGGGGCTTGGCTGGGAAGTTTGGTGTGATGGCATGGAAGTGAGCCAATTCACCTATTTCCAACAGGTCGGTGGCCATGACTGCAAACCTGTTTCGGGCGAGCTGACTTACGGTCTGGAACGCTTGGCCATGTATGTGCTTGGCATTGATCACGTGATGGACATGCCGTTTAACGACCCGAAAGCGCCGATTGCGTTAAAATACGGCGATATTTTTCGCCAGACGGAACAAGAATATTCCCGCTGGAACTTTGATGTGGCCAATACGGAAACCTTGCTGCGCCACTTTGAAGATGCCGAAGCCGCTTGCACGGCGATTTTGGACCAGCCTGCAGACGATCCAAAGACGGGCAAGCGCATCATCATGGCGCATCCGGCCTATGATCAGTGCATCAAGGCCAGTCATCTTTTCAATCTACTCGATGCGCGCGGCGTGATTTCTGTGACCGAACGGCAGGCCTATATTGGGCGTGTGCGGGCCTTGGCGAAACTATGTGCGGACGCCTTTGTGCAGACCGAGGCGGGTGGGGCATGAACGGCAAGCTATTTGTCAGCGTTCTTTTAGCGTTTTGCTTGGTCTTTGGGGCGGCCCTTTGGTGGTTCCAGACACGTGCGTTTTATCAGACCGTTGAAGGTGTGACGCAAGTCAGCGCTTATGGGGATGCGTTCCCTGTGAGTGATTATCAAGGCATTGACGCGGACACCTCGCCTTTGAAAATGCGCGCCTGTTTCAAAGTGGACTGGGACTATTTCCCGAGCGATGAATACGCCGAAGTCGCAGCACCGCTGAACGCGCCGGGGTGGTTTGACTGTTTTGACCACGAACAAATTGGCGCAGATATCAAATCTGGGTCCGCCACGGCAATCTTGTCGGATGAAAACATGCCCTATGGCATTGATACCTTCATTGCCCAATACGAAGACGGGCGCGCGTTTATGTGGCGCCAAATTAACAAATGCGGCACGGCTGTTTTTGGTGGCGATCCGCTGCCTGATGGTTGTCCTCCCGCCCCTGAAAGCTGAGACCTATGCCTGATCTATTGATCGAACTGTTTTCCGAGGAAATTCCCGCGCGGATGCAAACGCGTGCTGCGGAAAACTTGCGTAAATTGGTGACCGACGGGATGGTGGACGCTGGGCTGACCTATGAAGGTGCGGCGGCGTTTGCGACGCCCCGGCGTTTGACGCTGACCGTTCATGGGTTAAGTGCGCAATCCCCCACGGTAAACGAAGAACGTAAAGGCCCGCGCACAGATGCGCCTGAAAAAGCGCTCGAAGGCTTTTTGCGCTCCACCGGGTTGAGCAAAGACCAACTTGACGTGCGCGACGACAAAAAAGGGCAGGTCTACTTCGCCTCGATCACGCGAGAAGGCCGCCCGGCGGATGATATTGTGGCCGAAGCGCTCGAATCTGCAATTCGCAATTTCCCTTGGCCCAAGTCCATGCGCTGGGGCGCAGGTGCCTTGCGCTGGGTGCGCCCGTTGCATTCGATCATAGCGCTCTTGAGTGATGAAGCCGGCGCGCGCGTGGTGCCGATTGATATCGATGGCATAAAATCTGGCGATCAGACTCAAGGCCACCGCTTTATGGCGCCGGGTGCGTTTTCGGTGACCTCATTTGACGACTATGAATTGGCTTTGCAAAAAGCCCATGTGGTGCTGCGCGGCGAGACCCGCAAAGAAACCATCGCCAATGACGCAGGCCAATTGGCTTTTGCGCAAGGGCTTGAAGTGGTGGAAGATGCGGCTCTGCTTGATGAGGTGTCAGGGTTGGTTGAATGGCCCGTCGTTTTGATGGGTGATATTGAGGACGCGTTTTTGGAATTGCCGCCAGAGGTGTTGCAAACCTCCATGCGCGAACACCAGAAATTCTTTTCTATTCGCAATCCCAAAACGGGTCGGATCGAAAAATATATCACCGTTGCCAACCGCGAAACCGCTGACAATGGCGCGATGATTGTTGCGGGTAACGGGCGGGTGCTGTCCGCGCGTTTGGGTGATGCGAAATTTTTCTGGGAAAACGATCTGCGTGTGGCCAAAGCCGGGATGACCCCTTGGCTTGACGGGCTTGGGCAAGTGACGTTCCACAATAAGCTGGGCTCGCAGGCTGAGCGGATCGAACGGATTGCGATCTTAGCGCGCGATCTCGCACCAATCACGGGTGCAGCACCAGATGAGGCAGAGGATGCCGCGCGTCTGGCCAAGGCCGATCTGAATTCTGAAATGGTCTACGAATTCCCAGAGCTGCAAGGCATCATGGGGCGTTACTACGCGCTAGAGGCGGGCAAATCGGAGGCCGTGGCAGATGCCGCGCGCGATCACTACGCGCCCCTTGGCCCAAGCGATGACGTGCCAACCGCGCCTGTGTCGACGGCGGTTGCCTTGGCCGATAAGCTGGACATGTTGACCAGCTTTTGGGCGATTGATGAAAAGCCCACCGGGTCCAAAGACCCCTTTGCCCTGCGCCGTGCGGCCCTTGGGGTTATTCGGATCGTTCTGGAAAACAATCTGCGCTTTGGCTTGGCGGACCCGATTGCAACCCGGTGCGAGGGGGCGGTTGCGGACGATCTGTTGTCCTTTATCCATGATCGCCTGAAGGTCTACCTTAAGGGCGACGGCATCCGCCATGATGTGATTGATGCGGCCATTTCTTTGCCCGGTGCGGATGATCTGGTGCTGCTGGTCAAACGCACCCGCGCGTTGCAGGCGTTCTTGGGGACCGACGATGGGGAAAACCTGTTGCAGGGCTATAAGCGTGCCACGAACATTCTGGCGGCTGAAGAAAAGAAAGACGGCGTATCCTATGAACTGGATCCAGAAGTGAAACTGGCAGAAAGCGACCTTGAGAAGTCTTTGTTTGTTGCGTTGGACCAAGCCGCCCCTGCGGTTTCAGCTGCGGTAAAGGTTGAGGATTTTGATGCCGCGATGGGCGCGATTGCCAAGCTGCGCGCGCCGATTGATGCGTTTTTTGAGGATACGCTGATCAATTCGGACAATGCGATGCTGCGGCGCAACCGCTTGTGTTTGCTCAACCGCATTCGTGTGATTACTGGTCCGATCGCAGAGTTTTCTGCGCTGGACGGGTAACAGCCGCGCTTTGATTTACGCCCTGACCTAACGCGAGGCTTGAACCACGGGCGCGACTCCTTATGGTGCAGTGCAACGTAACCATTGCGAGCGTCGATCCATGCCGTGGCGCGACCACATAGCAACTCTCGATCAAGCGATAGCACCTGATCCGGCCCGGTTTGGCGATCGCGCGGCGGTGCTGTGGTCGCTGGCGCAGGCCGGTTTGCCGGTTCCCAATGCAGTTTTCTTATCTGTTGAGGCGGTCCGTGCCATTGCCGATGGGCAAGGGGACGAGGCAGTGCAGCTTGCGCGCGCGCTTGATGAACAGCTTCCTCCAGGCGCGCTGGCGATCCGGGGCAGTCCGCCCCAGCGCGATTGGGGTGCGCCTGCGACGTTGTTGAATGTGGGGTTAGACGCGGATCGCGCGTCTTGTGCGGAGTTGGCGCGGTTTTGCTGTGATTATGCCTTGCTGGTGGATGGGGTTGAGCTGTCCTTACGCGATCCTCAAAGCTTTGACGCAATACGCGCCGATTATGCGGCCCAGACCGGGATGACCTTGCCAAGTGAACGGGTCACGCAACTGGCGCGCAGTTTGGTAGGCTTTGCTGGTGATTGGGCGCGTTTGTCAGCGCAGGTATTGCGCCAAGCGCGCGGCGCTCCGTTGGATGCGCAACTTGGCATCATTGTCCAAGAGATGATCTCGGGTGTTTCAGGGACGGTCTATGAAACGGATCCTGAAACCGGGGCGGTCCTGTTTGACGGCACATGGCATGATCGGGCAGGAAATACTGGGCGCGTGGCGGACCTGTCGCCAAAGCTGCGCGATGTCTTAAGTGAGTGTTTGGGCCGCTCTGCGCGGTTGATCAAAGATGAAGTGCGTTTGACCTTTGGGGTCGCAGGCGCGGATGTGCAGATTTTTGATGCGGCCCCTTTGCGCCGATCTGCACGCGCGGAAATGCGCATTGCGGTGGGCCTTGTGGACAAAGGCATTATAAGTCGACACGAGGCGCTGGTGCGTATTGATCCGCGCACATTGATCCATCATTTGCACCCGCAAATTGACGGCTGTGAGGATCAGGTTTTGTTGGGATGCGGCATTGCGGCCAGCCCGGGGGCGGCAAGTGGGCCGCTTGTGTTTACCGCTGACGCGGCACATCGTGCGTTGGCCCAAGAAGACCGCGCAATCCTTGTGCGCAACGAAACCACCCCAGAAGATATTCGCGGCATGAATTCTGCCGCCGCTGTTCTGACGCTTACGGGTGGCATTTCAAGCCATGCAGCAGTGATTGCACAAGGTTTAGGGTTGCCCGCGGTCGTTGGGGCAGGGGATTTGCACCTTGAAGGGGATCAGTTGGTTCTGCCCGATGGCCGCCGTTTAGTTGCGGGGGATGTGGTCACGCTAGATGGCAGTGACGGCGCGGTTTACGACGGGCGTTTGCCGTTGCGCGCAGCGGATCCAAGCCCGGCGTTTTTAATGCTGATGGCATGGGCGGATGATGTGCGGCAAATGGGCGTGCGCGCCAATGCGGATACGCCCCAAGAGGCGCGCACCGCACGGCGGTTTGGCGCAGATGGCATCGGGCTTTGTCGCACGGAACACATGTTTTACGCCAAGGACCGTCTTGAGGTGATGCAACACATGATCCTTGCCAAAGATGTTCACACGCGCCGTGCGGCGATAGATCAGCTCTTGCCGATGCAACGGGCCGATTTCCTAGAGATTTTTGACATCATGGAAGGGCGTCCCGTGACGATCCGGCTTTTGGATCCGCCCCTGCATGAGTTTTTGCCAAAGCAGGACGATCAAATCGGGGATTTGGCGCGAACCATGGGGTTGAGTACGCCCGAAACGCGACAACGCATTGCCGACCTTGAAGAATTTAATCCGATGTTGGGGCGACGCGGCGTGCGCTTGGGCGTCACAATGCCAGAGGTCTATGAAATGCAAGCGCGCGCGATCTTTGAGGCGGCGATTGCTTCGGCGGCGGCGGGCAGACCGGTCCAGCCGGAAATTATGGTGCCCTTGGTGTCTGCTGCCCGCGAGGTTGAGCTGATTAAAGCGCAGCTTGAAAAGATCGCCAATGAAGTGGCAGCCGAAACAGGTGTTGCCCCTGAATACTCGGTTGGGGTGATGGTTGAGACGCCGCGCGCGGCGCTGCGTGCAGGCGATTTAGCCGCGCGCTCAAGCTTCCTAAGTTTTGGGACCAATGATTTAACGCAGATGACTTACGGTCTTAGCCGCGATGATGCGGGGCGCTTTATGCGGGACTATGTAAGCGAAGATGTGTTTCCCGAAGATCCGTTTTTGACCTTGGATGAAGAAGCGGTCGGGGAGTTGTTATTAACGGCGGCCCAGCGGGGGCGGGCGCAAAACCCTGCAATCAGTCTTGGCTTATGTGGGGAACACGGGGGGGATCCCGCGAGCGTTCGATTTTGCAAGTTTGCGGGCTTTGATTACGTGTCATGCTCGCCTTATCGGGTGCCAATTGCGCGGCTTGCAGCGGCGCAGGCGACCTTGTTGCCAAAATAGGCAGGTCTCATACACAAAAGGATATGTGAAATCGCTAAAATCGTTTTCTAACAACAAATTAGAACCTGACGTTACGTCAAAAATCTGGAAAGATTTCACACCTAAAAACGCGATTTTTGCGGTTCTGAGGCCAGTTGATTCGCATTTTTCGGGTGTGCCCAAAACGAATGCGGCAATTATACGAGCGAACTGTGGAAAAACTGCCACATTTTTACACGTTAATATTATTTAATAAGCATCTGAAATAAATGGTTAATTGGCGTTCATTTTAGCTTTTATCAAAGCCGATAGGCGGAATTTTGATCATTTTAACCCTTTGCTTGGACTTTGCTAACAGTCCGTTTACAAAAACCAATGGTACACAACGATATAATCAGGGAGATACCTTGCACACGGCAAACGAGGGCCGGGACGCGGGGCATCGGATAAATGTTCTCAAGATCAGTTTCGACGCCGCGCCGCAGTATTGGGCTCGGTATAAACAACATATTGCGTAGTGTAGGCCTTGCGGTGCTATGCAGTGCTTTTGTTGCGCCAGCGTCCAACGCAGCGCTGGAAGGTGCCGATATCAATGCCAAAGTCATTGAGCAAATCGGCGTGGTCAATGCACAGGAACTTATTGCGCGTGATGCTGGCCTGACGCCAACTGGCAAAGCTGGTGGCATTAAATCCCTTGATGCGTCTAACATTCAACAGCATGTCATGCCGAAAGCACCGCTGCTTGGACCACAGCCAAGTGAAAACGCGACAGGCAATGGTATAACCGTGGCGATGACGCAATCGGATACGCCGCCACTTTTGGCACTGTCCTTGCCCGAAGCGCGCCCTGAAAGTGTTGCTGCGCCATTGACAACATCAATGCCAAAGAAACGCGCGATGTCGCAGTTCAAATGCTTGGCCGAAGCGCTGTACTTTGAAGCGCGCTCGGAAAGCATTCTTGGCCAACGGGCTGTTGCGGAAGTGATCCTCAATCGCGTGGAAAGCCGATATTATCCCAGCTCGATTTGTGCCGTGGTGAAGCAAGGTGCACATCGCCGCAATCGTTGTCAGTTTTCCTATAACTGTGACGGCTTGCCCGAAAGCATTTCAGAACCGCGTGCCTATCAACGTGCAATCGCGGTTGCAAAGGCTGCTCTGGAAGGCAAAGGGCCGGCTTTAACGGCTGGTGCAACGCACTATCATACGGACTATGTGCGCCCAAGCTGGTCACGCAAATTGACCAGGACGGCGACGATTGGAACGCATATTTTCTATCGTGACCCGACGCGGACGGCTCGCAACTAAATTCCAAGACAGTTTATTTGTTTGATGATTTCGCTGCCGTGTAATGGGCGGTCGATGAGCTGTGCCGTGTCATCCCCCCAAATGAGACACGGCACAGCCCAAAACATATCTGGATTTAGAACGGGATATCTTCGGCGCTGGTCACAAAGCGAGCAACAACGTTTTTGATTCCTGCTTTGTCAAAATTGATGGACAGCTTGTCCCCTTCGATATCAATCACCGCGCCATAGCCAAACTTTTGGTGAAACACGCGATCCCCCAGTCCGTAGGCGCTGATCGCTTCGGCATCTATCACGATATTCTTGGCCTCGCTTGGGGATCGGGTGCCGCGCTGATTGCCGCGGGTTTGCATGCGCTTCCATCCCGGGGAATTATAAACATCTGCGGATGCGGCTTCTTCTTGTAAGGTGGAGGCGGGCATCACCCCATCAATCGAGGGGGCCGCCGCCCCAAAGCCACCGCCATATAGACCCGGCGGCGTCAGCACATCCACATGTGTGTCGTCCAGCTCGTCAATAAAGCGCGAGGGCAGGGAGGATTGCCATTGATTGTAAATCCGCCGATTGGCCGCAAAGCTGATCGTCAA
>CAZBBZ010000070.1:0-10412 GCA_964489925.1 uncultured Rhodobacterales bacterium | reverse complement strand
CAAAACCACCTCGTTATCTGCGTCTGGAACGCCGAGCACCAAAACCTCTGACATAAAGGGACCGATTTGGCGGGGCGGGAAATTTACCACCGCCATGACTTGTTTGCTGATCAACTGATCCAGATCGTAATAGGTGGTGATCTGCGCAGAGGATTTGCGCACACCAATTTCGGGGCCGAAATCGATCCAAAGCTTATAGGCAGGGTTGCGCGCTTCGGGAAACGCTTCGGCGCGCTCAATCACGCCTGCGCGAATATCGAGCTTTAGGAAGTCGTCGTAAGAAATCATCGCTTAGGCTGTGCCGTAGCTTTCAGACATGGCGATTTCCATCGCCTCGACCGGGTCTTCGTCGCCCCAGCACACAAGCTGGAAGGCCGGATAGAACCGTTCGCAGGCAAACACCGCCGCTTGCACCATCGCATCAATCTGATCCGCTGAAGCCATCGCGCCGCCGACCAAGTTCAAGCCGTAGCGATAAACCATCAGCTTTTGTTCTGGCCAAAGCGTAAAGGCGCCCGTCCAGCACTTGTCATTGGCGCGATCCAGCGCGTGATATAGCGCATCGCGCCGCCCAGCGGGTGGGTCCAGATCAAAGGTGCACATGATACGCAAGGTTTCGTCATAAGCCGACCACGCAAGGGAAATCGAATAGGTACGCCACGCGCCTTCGATGGCCATTGCGATCTGTTCGTCGCTTATGCGGTCAAAATCCCACGAATGTTGTTCTGCAAGTACTTCAACGATATCAATGGGGTCACTGTCGTCTGCTACCAGATCCCGGTCCATGCCTGCTCGCCTCAGCCTTAGTTGTTATAACTGTAGTGGGCCACAAGGCCGTGAGTGATGCCACCACTTTTTGGCGATCTAAGTCGCCTCGATACGACATATGGTGCTTGGTAATTATTACACTGTAAAGACCAAAGTTTGACTTAGCGGCAATTAGCTGTGGAAAAACAGGCGGTTTGCCAGAAACGCCCGATTTTTACGCAGCGATTAAGTGCGTTTCGATCCGGTAAAATACCTTGGAATTTTGCCACAATCTTTATCGAAACGGGCAACAGAAGGTGAGCTTCTGTGTGTGTAAATAGTGTTGGAGAGTAAATATGGCGAAGGGCAATGCCTTTGGCAAAATCGTGTCTGCAAGTTTTGGAACCGGGAATGGCGGCATGGTTGCGGCCAGTAACAATGGTAAGGGAAAAAAGATGGGCTTGGAAAACAACCCGACCTATCAACCCCAAGAAGACGAGTTTGAGTTTGCATCGGTTGGTGATGATGCAGAGGCGGACGAAAGTGGGACTTTGTATCAGGTGGTAGATATCCCGTTCTTTATCCCAGAACCCGAAGAAACCCCCGCCTCGCCCGAAGCCCCGGAACCGGAGCCAGAGATCGAACCGATGCAGCCAATCGAGGTTGAAATCATCGATTACTCGCAGTTCATGGACTAGGTCTTGCCGGGTTGGGCGGTCATCTGAACCGATGAGCCGCCTGATCCGTATGCAAATGTAAGAAAAGTTACGAAGGCTGTTCCCGCGCTAAGTTTCGGGTTCTTTCAAAATGGGTACCATTGTGCTCCAGATGCCATCGCCTTTGAAGCGGTGAAAGATGGCCGCTGCGACGTGCAAGGCGATGCTGGCGTAGGTTGCGATCACGGCAAGGTCATGAAATTCGGTTGCGACGTCCATGGCAAAACCATCAGCGCCCCAAGCGGTAAAAACGGCCCCGATCATCAGCCCCGATATGGCGATCATGGCAAGGCTGATATACATCGCCAAATGCCCTGCGCGCGCTGCCAATTTCATTGCGCGCGGCGTTGTTTCTGGCAAAGCACTGGGCCGCGTTCGGCGCATATAAATAAACCGCGCCGCCAGAAGCGCCAAGAACGCGAGGGCAAAGACGACCTCAAAGCGCAGCAATGCCTCATCTGCAAGTTCGCTTGGGCTCCCCAGTTGTTTGGTCAACGCATAGATAAAAACCACGATAAACCCCCAGTGGAAAATCTTTGCCACGCGGCTGTGGCCCTTCGGTTTCGCAATCGCTTCTTGGTCCATTTCAGACATCTTTCGTAATGTATCGCTATGTTGTTGCCCGATCTTTAGGCGGTTGCGGATGTGGCAGAGCTTTTGGAAGCAAACAGGCTGCTTACCCAAGCGGCCAAGGCGACAACGGCGCCAATGGTCAAAAATGCGCCAACCAAGGCCAAGCCAATGGAGGCGAAAAAGCCAATCGCGGCAAGTGCAACGATCATGGCGACGACTGTCAGGGCGGTGGTTTTGATGCGGTTCATTTTGTGACTTCCTTTTTTCTGTCTCTTGTTGATGAGACAGAGATAGGGGACCAGTGTCACACCCGCCTGTACTGAAGTTTACAAATTTGTAAGCCTCGGAAATCGCAAGGTCACGGCAAGCCCGCTGCCGTCATCCCCATCCGAAAGACTAAGCCGGGCGTCATGTAGTTTGCTGATCGCCGCAACCATGGACAGCCCCAGCCCGAAGCCTTCGTTCTGGCGGGCTTTTTCCAATTGATAGAGCGGCTGGAGGACTTTTTCTCTTTCATCAAACGGAATACCGGGGCCTTGGTCTTTCACGCTTAAAACAGGGCCCTGCACCTGCAGGGTGATTGTTTCGCCTGAATTGCCATAGCGCAGCGCGTTTTGGATAAGGTTTGCCAACAGTTGGATCAGCAGATCCCTGTCCCCATGAATTTGCGCCGGGTCGCGCAAGTTGATCGCAAGGCTTTGGCCGTGATGCTCGACCACAGGCGCATAAATCACTGCAACGTGGTCCACCAAGTCTTGTAGATCAACGGGTGCAAAGGCGCTTTTGCCCGCGCCGCTTTCGATCTGAGACAGCCGCAACAGGGCATTGAACGTGTCCACGATGCGGTCAATCTGATCCAAGGCCGCGCTCAATGTGTCCGCATCGACCGCTTTGCCTTGCTCGGTCAGCGCGTTCAGACTGGTTTCAACATTGGCGCGCAGCCGCGCGAGGGGCGTGCGCAAATCATGGGCAATATTGGACGACTGGACCCGCATCTGTTCCATAGACCGTGCCAGTTGATCGGTTGTGGTATTGATGCGACTTGCCAAAACGCTCAGATCATCTTGGTTGCCCGGCAAGGCGATGCGTGTGTCCAGCAACCCTTGAGCAACGTCTTCTAAACCGCGGCTAATCAAATCCATACGCCTTTGACTGCGCAAGGCGAACCAAAGCCCCGCAAACAGCCCCGCAATCAAGGCACCAATGGCAGAAATTTGAAGGCCCCCCGAAAGGGTGTCGAGCAGTTCATCTTGGCGTTCCAAATTTTCGGATATTACAAGCTGCGCACCGGATGAGGTGGACTTTACCAAGTAGCGGTAATCCCGCCCCGGACGGTCGAAATAGTAAAAGCCATCAGGCTTACTGGGATAAGCAAACGGCAATGTTCCGCTGCGTCCACCCTTTGTTTGCACCATATATTCCTGACCAAAGGCGGGGGCTGGCAATTCTGTTCCCTCGCGCAAGGCCGCCTCAATCAATGTGGCTTGGGCCAGCAAACGGGCATCAGCCGCGTTGTTCACAGAACGCTGCACAAGCTGGTAGGTCACAAGACCCGCCAATGCGGTTACAACCAAAAAGACTCCAAGCAGGCTTAGGGTCAGCCGGATTGCTGATTGCTGCCAGAAAATCTTAATGCGGTTCAAAAACATAACCAGAGCCTCTGATCGTGCGCAAAAGCGTATCCCCAAAGGGTTTTTCGATCTTGCTGCGCAATCGGCTGATGTGGGTTTCAACCAAGCTGGTGGTCGGGTCAAAATTCATATCCCAAACCCGTTCTAAAAGCATGGTTTTGGTTTGGACGCGTCCGCCGGAGCGCATGAAAACTTCAAGAAGCTGGAATTCCTTGGTGTTCAGTTCAATCTCTTGTCCCTGACGCTGACAGGTCCGTTTGTGCAGATCGATTGTCACATCGCCCGCCTGAAGTTGCGAGGACAGTTCTTCGGGTTGACCTTGCCTGCGGACCAGAACCTCGATCCGCGCGACAAGTTCGCTAAAGGCAAAGGGTTTCACAAGATAGTCATCGCCCCCCGCCCGCAAGCCTTCGACCCGTTCGCCCACATCGCCCAAAGCCGTCAGAAAAATAGCAGGGGCCGTGATTTTGGCTTGTCTTAGGGATTTCAACACCGCCAATCCGTCAAGGCCCGGCACCATCCGATCCAGCACAAGAACGTCATAGTCTTGGGTCATCGCCGCCATCACAGCGTCTTTGCCATCGGCAAACAGATCGACGACATGGCCAGCTTCACCCAGCCCTTTTTCGATCCAAGGGCCAAGTTCGAGGTCATCTTCAAGAACGAGTAGGCGCATATCTAAGTCCCGTGCTGCCAGCTATTTCTAGGACAGACTTGCCGATGTAAATCATATCGGTCAATCCAAGCGCCCCGCGAAAGTCAAACCGTTCTCTGTGAATACGCCCAGATTTTCCAAGGTGCTGCTCAAGGTCTAACCTGCGGGATATACATCCGCCTGAGCCGAAAATTACAATTCTGTAAGGTTCACAAGGGCGCGGTTATGAGCCATGATTGTCGACAACTACTCGCATCAAAGCGTACGTCTTTTAGTCGACATGTTTTACTGGCGATCCCGGGAGGACTCGAACCCCCAACATCCTGATTAGAAGTCAGGTGCTCTATCCAGTTGAGCTACGGGACCGCTTGGAGGGGCTGTTACACGAGTTTTTTGCGGTTGTCAGGGGGCAAGTGTTCCATGTTGACGAATGTTGCGCGTCCTGCCGCGTCGCCATGATTGGCAGTTAGGTGAGTTCGTCGAAGATTTCTTCGAGCCAAGATTTTCGGCGCTTTTTTGAGCGCTTTTTGTAGCGGTCGTCATCCCAGTCATCATCCCTATCATCATCATCGCGGCGATCACGACTATCGCGGCGCAATTCGCGCACCACAGGGGCTGCTTGAGCCGGGGCTTGGGGCGCTATATCCGCTGCGGCCCGTTCGACGATTTTGTCCAACTCTCCACGATCCAGCCAAATGCCGCGACATTTTGGGCAATAGTCGATTTCAACATTTGCGCGTGTGGTCATGGCAAGCGTGACCCGGCAGTGGGGGCAAAGCATGCCTTCATCGCGCCGCGCGCTGCCTAGTTCAAGCACCATTCGTGACCTCCTGTTGTGGCTTCTTTTGCAGTTGGGATGTTTGCGCGGAATTTTCAAGCTGTGTGTGCAATGCGACGATGAGCTTTTGTTCAGCTTGCGCGCCTTGCTCGTAAATTTGCGCGCCCCGCGCGGTTTGCCAGTGGCAATAGGCCGCCATGCGCCAATGGAACGCGGCCCCAAAAGCGCGATAGCGCGCTTGTGTTTCAGGATCAGCGTAGCCATCCCAAAACGCGGTTTGGCCCGCATCACTCAAAGGCGTTTGCCCATAGACCACCCGCATGGCAGGCGACAGGAAATGCGCGATATCCTCAAGCGGGTCGCCAAGGCCGGGGCATTGCCAATCAATCAGGAACAGACCCTTACTGGTTGGCACAAAATTCGCGGCAATCGGATCGCGATGCACAAAACAGCGCGTGGGCGGGGTATCGGGGGGGGCAATCCAAGAAGGCGCTTGTTGGCCGCCAATTTGTTCCGCGCGCTTAAGGATATCGGCCCCTATTTCCGCCTTGGCCAAGCCTTTGGGCGGCTTGAGGCCATGAAGCCGCGCGAGCAGCATCCCAGCGGCGTGCGGGTCGATGGAATCGGCGGCCCGATCAAGGGCGTGATAGATCAGCACTTGATAGCCCGCCACTGCCGCCAAGCGTTGCGGTGCCGGGGCGATATTAAGCCCCTTTAGCGCGCTCAGGGCCGCATGTTCTGCGCTGGCGTCATTGCCAAACAGCGGCGTTTGCGCGGAACTCTCGTAGACTTTGACGACCAAATCCCCCGCGCGCCAAAGGTGATTGGTGCGCCCCCCTTGCAAGGGGACAAAAGGCGCTTTGATACGCAAGAGCGCGCCGATCTGTTCAATCGGCGGGCCGGCTTTGGGACTTGGGGACATTACTCGGTAATCACCTTGACGATATCGCCGCGCTGCAAGTTGTTGGCAGAGGTCAGACCATTCATGGTCAAAAACCGCGCGTTTGCTTGGGCCATTGCGGGCATTTGGCGCGTGATCCGCCCAACCGTATCTCCGCCGCGCACCGGCATGGTGCGCAAACGATAGGGCGTGGCCTGACGCGCTTGCCGATCACTAAGGCGGCGATAACTGCGCGCCGCGTTTGCAAGGCCGTTACGAACCGCGCGATCCTTGGCCAGCGCGATCCCGGTCATGCGATAAAAGCGGCCATTGTGTTCGACCAAGGTCATCTGCACGACCCAATTCTGGTTCTTGCGCTGCATGGGCAAAAACGCCGTTGCCCCGCGCGTGCCATTGTCGGTGTAGGTCTTGATCTGGCTAAGTTGGCCGACCTTGTATTTCTTGGCCAAGGCTGGCACCCATTTTTTGTTAAAGAAATCGCTCATGCGGCCTTCGGCTTTTCCGCCGCTTTCAAAGGCAAAGGTGGACCCGTTTGGCCCGCGCGACACTACAGCGGCGGCAGAATTGGTGATGACGAAATTATCTGGCACATCAAAGCGGAATTTTAGCACCGGATGGGTAAAGCGACGGCCACGCACAAAACCTTGGCGCGCGCTATCGCCGTAAATCATGCCATCAATTGCCTGCATAAAGGCTGGTTCATCCACGCCCAAAAGCGCGCGCATTTCGATGGATTGGGCAAATTTCTGTGCCTTGCTGACCCGCGCGCCCGTGGCCGGGTGGGATGCAAAGATATCCACTTGGTTCGGATTATATTCCCGCCCGGCGATGTCGGCTTCTAGTTTGTGTTTGGCAGCCATGGACGACAGGAAATTCGCGGCCTCCATCGGGTCATAGCCTGCGGCCACCATATAGCGCATGCCGATCAAGTCGGCGTCAAATTCCTGCTTTTGGGAATATTGCCCAATGTAGCCGCCCGCAAGTTTGGAGCCAAGTTCGATGCCCTTTTTCAGCCCATCCTTGCCATCGGTTAACCCGCCAACAACCGCGCCAAGCAAAACGCCAAGCCCCGCGTTTTTGCCCTGCTTTTGGCGGGTGCGTACGTGGTTTTCGGTGATATGCGCCATTTCATGGCCCAGCACGGCCGCAAGTTCGGCTTCGGAATTGGCCAGCGCCAACAGACCGCGGGTGACATAGATATAGCCCCCTTGCGTGGCAAAGGCATTCACAACGGGCGAATCCAGCACCGTGACCGTCCAGCGTTCTTTGGAAAACCTTGTGCGGCGGATGATCCGCGCTGCCACGTCGCGCACATAGGCACTGAGCGCTTGATTTTCGATTTCGCCCCCAAAACGGGACAGGATTTCTTTGTGGCCAGCAGCACCCGCTTGGGCCTGACCTTTGGGCCAAGCATGGGCAAATCCAGCCGCCAAGAGCCAAACGAGCAGCGCAAGGCTCGAAAAATACAGATTTCGGGGTCTTAACATCGCATGGTCCCTTTCTTTGCTGGTCGAGTTTACACGTGGTCGCCTTAACGGCAAACCACTTACATGCACAACTTGTTGACCTTGCCCGATAGTGTAGCGCAAAGTACCGCAAAACAAAGTTAGGGAGCGCGCGCATGGAAGGCTTGTCCACCCGCGAAAAGATCAGTGAATTTACAGCGCAGTCGGCTTGGGACGCTCGTTTTCCAGAGACAACTGTGTTTCAACGCATCCAAAAGAACGCGATGGAATGCGGCGCGAAACCTGCGGTTAGTTTTCAGCTAAAATCCGGTCCCAAAGACCCGGCAGAAACGCTGACGTGGAGTGATGTCTTGGCCAAGACGTCACAAGCGGCCAATATGTTTCGCCGTCTTGGTGTGCATGAAGGCGATGTGGTCGCCTATATCTTGCCCAACGCCAATGAAACCGTGCTGTCCTATTTGGGCGGGCTAACTGCCGGAATTGTGTTTCCGATCAACCCGACCTTGAGTGCGGATCATATTGCAGGCTTGTTGCGCGAAACCGGGGCGAAAGTGGTTGTGACGCTGAAGTCGTTCCCCAAATCGGACGTGGCGCAAATCGCGGCCGAAGCCGTGTCCCAAGCCCCGAATGTTGAAACGATTTTGGAAGTTGATCTTAAACGGTATCTGACACCGCCGCTTAGCTTTTTGATCCCGCTGTTGCGGCCCAAAAACAAAACCGCGCACGGGGCGACGGTTCTGGATTTCAACGCGGAACTGGCCAAGGAAAACACATCTCTGAATTTTGAAGAAGCCACGCAAGACCGCGATTGCGCTTATTTCCATACAGGCGGCACCACAGGCTTGCCGAAAATCGTGCGGCACAAACAATCGGGGACGCTATATAACGGGCTGGTCGCGGCAGAGTTTTGTGTCAGTCGCGAGGACACGTTGCTGGTGCCATTGCCCATGTTCCATGTGTTTGCCGCCCTGCCCGCGTTGATGGCGGCGGTTTATACCGGCGCGCATATGGTGATGCCGACCCCGGCGGGATACCGGGGTGATGGGGTGTTTGACAATATTTGGCATCTGATCGAACGCTGGCAGGTGTCGTTCCTTGTGTCTGTACCAACCGCGATTTCAGCGATGATGCAGCGCAAAGTGAATGCGGATGTGTCATCCTTGAAGTTTGCCTTTTCCGGCTCGGCCCCTCTGCCTGTGGAGTTGTTCAAACGGTTCCAAGATGCCACCGGCGTTAAAATCCTAGAAGGCTATGGCATGTCAGAGGCGACCTGTCTGATGTCGGGGAACCCTCCGGGGGGCACGCGCAAGATCGGCTCGGTCGGCATGCCGTTTCCTTATACGGAAGTGCGTATTCTAAGCTGTGATGAAGCGGGCAATATCCTGAAGGACTGCGGTGTTGGCGAGGTTGGTGAGATTTGCGTATCCAGCCCCGGCGTGAATGTGGGCGAGACTTATATCGAGCCGCAAAAAAACGTCGGACTGTTTGCTGACACGCGTTTCATGCGCACGGGCGATCTGGGTCGTTTTGATGATGACGGGTATCTGTGGATTACCGGGCGTGCGAAAGATCTGATTATTCGCGGCGGGCATAATATTGACCCGGCCACGATCGAAGAAGTGCTTGCCGCACACCCTGCCGTCGCCATGGCAGCGGCAATCGGTCAGCCGGATGCCCATGCAGGCGAGTTGCCTTGCGCCTATGTGGAATTGGTCGAGGGCGGTCAGGTCACGGTGCAAGAACTGATTGATTTGGCTGCGCGCGAAGTGGACGAAAAGGCAGCCGTGCCAAAGCATCTGGAAATCATTCCAGAACTGCCAAAAACCGCAGTTGGCAAGACGTTCAAGCCGGATTTGCGCAAAATGGCGATCACGCGGATTTATGGCGCGGCCTTGTCAGAAGCAGGTCTTGGCGCGGAGATTGCAGAAGTGATCGACGACAAGCATCGCGGGCTTGTGGCGCGTTTGCGCAAAACTGGTGATGTGGAAGATGCGGCCATAACAGCCGTGTTGGGCAAGTTCATTCGCCCTTGGGAATGGGCGGACTAGACCGCCTAGTCTACCTTGCGGCTTTACTGAAAATCAGCTGGGTGGATGCGCGCGCAACCCGCCAGTTTTTCTGAACGCGGGGCAAAAAAGTTGCCCGTTTCAGCGGCGCGGCGGTGCCGGGCCATTTCCATTTGCGCCATCATGATTTCGTCTAGCAAGTCTTCACTGGTTTCTGAAAGCTCATCACAAGACGGTTGCCCAGCGATATCGCGCAGGAACATGTCAATTCTATCTTTTGTGAAGTCAGCGTACATGAAACCATCCTTGGCCAGACAAACTCGAAATACATCACCCATTTAGGCGACATCTTCACTAAGCTGGCAAAACAAGGCGCAAATTTGGCACAAGTTTGATAGTTCTGGGCAAAGCACGATTATTTGCGCACGCGCCTAAAGCCTTGCGGTTATTTTTTTGCCCAAGGCGCGGGCGTTTTGGACAAGAACGCATCGATGCCCGCCAAGGCTTCCGGCCCTTCCCAAACATCTGCAAGAGTTTCAATCGTGGCCGCAATCACCGCGTCATCAATTTGCGGCCCCAGGGAACGCGCCAGTTTTTTGGCTGCTGCCACAGCGCCCGGTGCCGTTTGCAGATAGGCTTTGATTTGGCGCTCAAGTGCTATGTCCGCCCCGCCGTCGTCAACGATTTGGGACACGATATGGAACGCCTTGGCCTGCGCGCTGTCAAAAATCGCTGATGACATAAAGACTTGCCGGGCCGCCCCCTCGCCCATGCGGGCAATCACATAAGGGCCGATGGTGGCCGGGATCAGTCCCAGCCGGGTTTCGGTGAGACCAAATTTGGCGGTGTTTTCTGCAATCACAAAATCACTGACGCAGGCCAGACCGATACCACCGCCCATGGCCGCACCGTGAATAACGCTAATGAGCGGTTTGGACA
>CAZBBZ010000069.1:5071-10427 GCA_964489925.1 uncultured Rhodobacterales bacterium | reverse complement strand
GGTGATATCGACCTCATAGCGGTGGCGATGGCGTTCGGAAATGCTGGTCGTGCCATAGACCTTCGCCACCAGCGAGCCTTCGGTCAGGGTCGCATCATAAGCGCCCAGCCGCATGGTGCCGCCCTTGTCGTCATTTTTAGCCCGTTCAACCGTGCGGTTGCCCTCTAGCCATTCTTTCAGGTGATAAACCACGGGCGTAAACCGCTTCTTGCCCGCTTCGTCGTCAAATTCTTCGGACCCCGCGTCCTTGATTTTTGCCAAGTTTCGCGCGGCTTCGATGACGGCCATTTGCATGCCCAAACAGATGCCCAAATAGGGAATCTTATGCTCGCGCGCGAATTGGGCTGCGCGGATTTTGCCCTCGGTGCCGCGTTCGCCAAAGCCGCCGGGGACAAGGATCGCGTGAAATCCTTGCAGCGCACTTGTGTCGTCCATGCTTTCGAATTTCTGGCTGTCGATCCATTCCGCGCGCACTTTCACACGGTTCCACATGCCCGCATGGATCAGCGCCTCGTTGATGGACTTATAGGCGTCCTCTAGCTGAGTGTATTTCCCAACAATCGCCACGCGCACTTCGCCGTCCGGGTTGTTCACGCGGTCGGACACATCATTCCATGTGTTCATCACAGGCTTGGGGGCCGGGGAAATGCCAAAAGCATCCAGCACCGCTTGATCGAGCCCTTCACGACGATAAGCAATCGGCGCGTCATAGATAGACTTCAGATCGTAAGCCGCGATCACCGCTTCTTTGCGCACGTTACAAAACAGCGCCAGCTTGTCGCGCTCTTTGGGCGGAATGTCATGTTCAGAGCGACAAACAAGGATATCGGGCGCAATGCCGATGCTTTGCAATTCCTTGACCGAATGCTGGGTCGGCTTTGTTTTCAACTCGCCCGATGCGTTTAAGTAAGGCAGCAGGGTCAAATGCATATAGATGCATTGGCCCACCGGTTGGTCAAACTTGAACTGCCGGATCGCTTCAAAGAACGGCAAGCCTTCGATATCGCCTACAGTTCCGCCGATTTCACAGAGCATGAAATCAACTTCGTCCTCGCCGATATGCAAGAAATCTTTGATCTGGTTGGTCACATGGGGAACCACTTGGATGGTCTTGCCCAAATAATCGCCGCGGCGTTCTTTTTCGAGCACATCCGAATAGATGCGCCCCGACGACACTGAGTCCGTCATACGCGCAGGCACACCCGTAAAGCGTTCGTAATGGCCAAGGTCGAGGTCCGTTTCCGCGCCATCATCGGTGACAAACACCTCGCCATGTTCAAACGGGCTCATGGTGCCGGGATCGACGTTTAGGTAAGGATCAAGCTTGCGCAAACGCACCGAATAGCCGCGCGCCTGCAAAAGAGCGCCCAAAGCGGCAGAGGCCAGACCTTTTCCAAGGCTAGAAACCACACCACCGGTGATAAATACAAAACGTGCCATAGCGCTGGGGGCTCCCGCGATTGTTATTATTGTTAGCCGTTTACTGCTCTGCTCAAAGCGGCGTCGGCACTGATGTTCACGGGATTTAAGTCTATGCGGATTCGGGGGGGAGGGGCAAGGTAGAGAGTTGCAATTTCAGTCTATGAATTGCGGTTTCTGATGTTCTGGTTAGAAGAAGACAATTTTTGGAGTTCGGCAAACACATTGATTTTTGGCTCAATTCAGTAGAGAGCTTGCGCGCTTTGTTTTCAGCTTTTGCGAGGCAAAATGGCTATGTTTTCAGCTTTTGCGAGGTAATATGTTGGACAGCCGCTCATAGGGGGCCGTTTCTACCATGTGTTTCACAAGTTCAGCGTCGTCTACACGGCCAGCGCCACTTGAGCGAATGACCCATAACACATAGCCAATCGCGACAGCGGCCAACGAAATCGTGGCGATAGTTGCGATTGTTTCTAGTGACGACAAGCTAAATTCTCCTGTTACTTGGGGGTACATAGCACTTTAGCTACCAAATTTCCAGACATTCGCTAATTTTTGGTTATGTCAGCGAGGCGAGAGATACCGGCTTTGTCGGCCAAAGCCTCGTCCGAACGCACCGAAAGACGCCAACGTCCATATGTGGCGCTTCCTCCAACGGCCAAGAGGCTGGTTGCTGCGATGGCCGGGACAATGCCAGTTGCTGTGCCGATGGCAAAAGCGATCAAAAGCGTTCCTGCACCGCCAAAGCCCACCCCTTGCATAGGAGCAAGAAGCTTTTCAGCACCTCTATTGGCTTTCTTGGCATCTTCGTCACGCTCTGCAGCGGCGCGCACAAACCAGTCCTCAAGGGTACGCTTGACGCTTGGATCATTTATGTTTTCCAGAACGGAACGCAAATCGCGCGGACCGATGGGATCACGCAGCAACTGCAAAATCGCTGCGCGGACCTCTGGCCAATTCACTGTCTCACCAAGACCGTCTCTGGTTGCTAGAGATACCAATGCCTCGACAACGGTGCGCTTCTGATGATGAAGCGCTTGGCTCAATTACTCCGCCTTAGGCGGCAAAGCAGGTCCATCGCTTGGAAGGTTCGGTGTCAGATCACCTTCAAGGCCGGGAATGCTTGGCAACTCTGGCGTCCCACTTTCGTCAACGCCCAGACGTTCCAACACGCTGTCGCTTTGCGTGCCACTTGTAGCCAGCACGGTCAGGGTCAGGGATGTAATCATGAAGGCAATCGCGATGCCCCACGTCAGCTTTGACAAAGCCGTTGCCGCTGCACGGCCCGACATCATGCCGCCACCGCCGCCGCCACCACCGCCCATACCAAGGCCGCCGCCTTCAGAGCGCTGCATCAACACCACGCCGATCAGCGCGAGTGCGAGAATAAGATGAACGATTAGAACAACGTTTTCCATGAGGCTCTTGTCTTTGCGTTAGGTAAGAAGCGGCTTGTTAGCCCAACAGATGGGCCTTGTCGATAATGAAAGAAAGAGGGGATGAAAAAAAGAGCCGCCCTAAATGGGGGCAACTCTATTCATGCAAATCTCTAGTCGTCGACATCATCAACGTCAGCCTGACCAGATATAACCCGACGCACAATCGACCAAGACAGGCCAATCGCCAGCACGAAAGATACGGCCGTCAGCCCAACCCAAGTCATCAGGGTTGTGTCTTCAAGCGATAACCACCCTTGGCTGGCCAGCACCCAAATCACCGCCGCAATCAGCGCCACCACAAGAATAATCCCAAAAATGCCGATAGACCGGAACGTCGCACGCAGGAAAATCACATAGCCAATGACCAGCAGAATCCCCAAAAGCGCGATAATGGGCAGCTGCAGCTCCCAGTTTTTTGTCGCCCAAGCGATAAAATTCCATTTTGTCGGATTATAGGTCGCAAAAACCAAAGCCACTGCGGCGACCCAGCGCAATAAAAAACCAATCATAGTGGTCCCATGTCCTTTTTCGTCATTATGTGCTATGGTATGGCAGGAATGCAAGCAGGACTGGGTTCTCCATTAAAATTCTGTAATTGTTTTGAAAACGTCACGAATCCTTCCTAGATACCCCTCAAGCCAATGAATTTTGGCACTGATGTAGGCAAAAACAGGCGGTCTTCTTATGATTTTGATCGAGCGCGGACGCTACAAAGCTAGACTTGCGAATAAACCGGGTGACGTGGTTTCGGCACAACGGTTCCGACATGAAGCATTTCACGGTCAAGAAGGCATTGACGCGGATCGTCTTGATGATCTGTGCCAGCATGTTTTGGTCGAAGATGAAAGCGGCACGCTGGTTTGCGTGTTTCGTTTTATGCATTTGGAAAACGGGGCAGAGATTGGCAAATCTTATTCTGCGCAGTTCTATGATCTGTCGGCCCTAAAGGATTTTGATGGCTCGATGGTCGAACTTGGTCGGTTTTGCACGCTTGAAGGTGTCACCGATCCCACGATTTTGCGCACCGCTTGGGCGGCACTGACCCGCTATGTGGACGATCACAAAATCGGTATGCTGTTTGGCTGTTCGTCCTTCACAGGCACCGATGCTGAACCTTATGGCGAGGCTTTTGCATTGCTGGCCGAAAAACACCTTGCGCCAAGTCGTTGGTTGCCGCGCATCAAAGCGCCCAAGGTTTTTGAATACGCCAGTCGGTTGGTGCAAAGCGATGAGCCGAACCGTCGGGCAGGTTTGCGTTTGATGCCGCCTTTGTTGCGGTCTTACTTGGCGATGGGCGGCTGGGTGTCGGATCATGCGGTGATCGATCCGGATATGGACACGCTCCATGTGTTCACCGGGGTCGAGATCGGGCGCATGCCCGCCTCACGTCAGCGCACGTTCCGTTCGGCGGCTGCGAACGGCTAAAGGACGCCAAATGGCTAGGAGCATCAACATCCCTTGATGCCCGCTTTGCGCTCACCTACAAAGCGCCTCGACATGCATTGTTGCTAGAGGACGCAGATGACCCAGACCCTTTCCCGCAGCCAATTGGCCCAACAGATGGCCGCGATTGCCACCCTTGAGGGCGAGTTCACCTTGCGCTCTGGCCAAGTGTCCCATCGTTATTTTGATAAATACCGTTTTGAAGGCAGCCCAAAACTGCTAAAACCTTTGGCCCAAGTGATGGCTGAATTATTGCCCAGCGACACTGAAATCATCGCAGGGCTTGAAATGGGCGGCATCCCCTTGGTCACAGCGATTTCGCTTGAAACGGGTCTGCCAGCAGCTTTTGTGCGCAAAGAAGCCAAGACCTATGGCACTTGTCGCGCGTTGGAAGGCCAAGATGTTGCCGGCAAAAAAGTAACCTTCATTGAAGATGTGATTACCACGGGCGGTGCGGTGGCTGATGCTTATGATCTGACCACTGGCGAAGGCGCACAAGTGCTGGCAGTGGTTTGCGCGATTTGGCGCGGGGAGGGTGATCCAAAGATTGCCAAAGCGCCGGATCTAAAGGTCGTACCAGCCTTCACACGCGCGGACCTAGAGCGCGAACTCTAAACGGGCCGCAACTCAGCAAAACTTTAGCCAAGTGTCGCACGCGTTGACAGAAATGCGCGCTTGGCTTTATCTGGCCGCATCAGTTTGCGTCTCAGCCCCGAGGTTTCCCGATGAACATGCATTCCCGCCTGAAATCTAAAGACCTGCCCGATCTGTCGAGCTTTACTTGGGACGATCCTTTTTTGCTGGATCAACAACTTAGCGATGACGAGCGTATGATCGCGGCCTCTGCACGCGCTTATGCGGACGAAAAGCTCGCCCCTCGCGTGAAGGCCGCTTATGCCGAAGAACGGGTAGAGCCAGAGATTTTTGCCGAGATGGGCGAGATGGGCCTGCTTGGGACAACCGTGCCGGAACAATACGGTGGGCTGGGCGCGTCTTATGTGGCCTATGGGCTGGTGGCGCGCGAAGTAGAACGCATCGACAGCGGCTATCGCTCG
>CAZBBZ010000069.1:0-5061 GCA_964489925.1 uncultured Rhodobacterales bacterium | reverse complement strand
GCTCGATGATGTCGGTGCAATCCAGCCTCGTGATGTATCCTATCTATGCTTACGGCACCGAAGACCAGCGCGAAAAATATCTGCCCAAGCTAAGTTCGGGCGAATGGATCGGCTGTTTTGGTCTGACGGAACCCGATGCGGGCTCTGATCCCGGTTCGATGACAACCCGCGCCGAAGCGATTGACGGCGGCTATCGCATCACAGGCTCAAAGATGTGGATTTCTAACAGCCCGATTGCCGATGTGTTCGTGATCTGGGCCAAATCCGATGCCCATGATGGC
The DNA here is from genome assembly GCA_964489925.1 of uncultured Rhodobacterales bacterium. GTDB lineage: Bacteria > Pseudomonadota > Alphaproteobacteria > Rhodobacterales > Rhodobacteraceae > CAYLLD01. The sequence goes on along the minus strand of CAZBBZ010000069.1, from coordinate 4,780 downwards.
AAGATCAAGGGCTTTGTGCTGGAAAAGGGCATGAAGGGGCTGAGCGCGCCTAAGATTGAAGGCAAGCTTTCTTTGCGTGCCTCTGTCACGGGTGAAATCGTGATGGATGGCGTTGAGGTGTCCGAAGATGCGCTGCTGCCTCATGTAAGTGGTCTTAAGGGGCCGTTTGGCTGCTTGAACCGGGCGCGCTATGGCATTTCTTGGGGGACTTTGGGCGCGGCAGAGTTCTGCTGGCACGCCGCACGGCAATACGGGCTGGATCGCAAACAATTTGGCAAGCCTTTGGCCCAAACCCAGTTGTTCCAGAAAAAACTGGCCGATATGCAAACTGAAATCGCGCTGGGTTTGCAGGCATCCTTGCGGGTGGGGCGCTTGATGGATACGGGCGATGCGGCTCCGGAAATGATTTCGATCGTAAAGCGCAACAACTGCGGCAAAGCGCTCGATATTGCGCGCATGGCGCGGGATATGCACGGGGGCAACGGGATTTCGGGCGAATTTCAAGTGATGCGTCACGCGATGAACCTTGAGACCGTGAACACCTATGAAGGCACCCATGATGTGCATGCGCTAATTTTGGGCCGCGCGCAAACGGGCCTACAGGCGTTTTTCTAAGAATGGCTTTGAGTAACGGGCGCACAGGTGGCCAGCTGATTGTTGACTGCCTAGAGGCACAAGGGGTCAACCGCGTCTTTTCGGTTCCCGGTGAAAGCTATCTGGCAGTGCTGGACGCGCTTTATGACAGCAAGATCGAAAACATAGTCGCCCGCCAAGAAGGGGGCGCGGCGATGATGGCCGATGCCCACGGCAAAATGACCGGGCGTCCCGGCGTTTGTTTTGTCACCCGTGGACCCGGCGCAACGAACGCGAGCGCGGGCGTGCATATCGCCAAGCAAGACAGCACGCCGATGGTGCTGTTTGTCGGTCAGATCGGGCGGCGCATGCGCGGGCGCGAGGCGTTTCAGGAAATTGACTATCGCGCGATGTTTGGCACGGTGGCCAAATGGGTCGAGGAAATCGACTTCGCTGACCGCATCCCCGAAATTATCAATCACGCCTGGCATGTCGCTATGTCCGGGCGGCCCGGCCCGGTGGTTTTGGCCCTGCCCGAAGACATGCTGCGCGAGGTGGCGCAAGTATCGGCCGGCCCGCGCGTTGAGGTGGCGGACCCTGCGCCTATGAGTGATGCAACCCGGCAGGCGGCGGCGATGTTGGATGCGGCGCAAACTCCGCTGATGATCCTTGGCGGGTCGCGCTGGGATGATGCGACTTATGAGGCGTGCCATGCTTTTGCGGCTGAACGCGGTTTGCCCGTAGCCACACAGTTTCGCCGCCAAAACCTGTTTAACTCGGATCACCCAAATTACGCAGGCGATATTGCGTTAGCGCCCAATCCAAAGCTGCGCAAGCGGGTAGAGGGCGCGGATGTTGTGCTGCTCTTGGGCGGGCGGTTTTCGGAAAACTCGTCCCAAGGATTTGAGCTGTTTAACATCCCCAAGCCCGCGCAAAAGCTGATCCATGTGCATCCCGGTGCCGAAGAATTGGGCCGGATTTATGCGCCTGATCTGTCGATCAATGCAACGCCCGGTGCGTTTTTGAACTCAATGGCCGGGCAGGGCGGCAAGACCCATGATCTAGGCAGCGCGCATCAGGACTATCTGGACTGGACCGACCTGCCAAAGGTGCCCGGTGCTGTGCAAATGTCCGAAGTGATCGGCCATTTGCGCACTCATGCTCCCAAAGACGCGATTGTGACCAATGGGGCGGGAAACTACGCGATCTGGCTCAATCGGTTTTGGCGATTTCTGCGGCGTGACGGCTATTTGGGGCCGACCTCTGGGTCTATGGGCTACAGCCTGCCTGCGGCGATTTCTGCCAAGCTGGAACATCCCGACCGCCAAGTGATTTGCTTTGCAGGGGATGGGTGTTTTCAGATGACGAGCCAGGAATTTGGCACCGCCGCGCAAGCAGGGGCGGCGATTATCGTGCTGGTGATTGATAACGGTTCATATGGCACCATTCGCATGCACCAAGAACGGGATTATCCCACGCGCGTCAGCGGGACCGAGATTTTGAACCCCGATTTTGCCGCCCTAGCAAGGGCCTATGGTGGGCACGGCGAAACCGTTGCAGCGGCAGGCGAGTTCGGTCCGGCGTATGAACGTGCTGTGGCCAGCGGCAAACCCGCGATTGTCCATGTGAAGGTGGATATTGAAGCCTTGTCGCCTAACCTGACAATCTCAGGCTTGCGCGGGCGATCATGAACATCACGGGCCTAGATCATCTGGTGCTAACAGTCGCAGATGTTGATGCGACCTGCGCCTTTTATGAACGTGTCTGCGGGATGAAGGTCGTCGAATTTGGCGGTGGGCGCAAGGCGCTGCATTTCGGTGTGCAAAAGATCAACTTGCACCAAGCGGGCGCGGAATTTGAACCCAAAGCCGACAAACCGACACCTGGCAGCGGGGATATTTGCTTACTTTCCAAAGGCGCGATGGAGGATGTGATCGCGCATCTAAAAGGCGCGAGCGTGGAGATTGAGGATGGCCCGGTGGCGCGCACAGCGGCTGCGGGGCCGATTGTTTCGGTCTATTTCCGCGACCCGGATGGCAATTTGGTGGAAATAGGGGTGCTGGATTAGCAGGCGCGCGCGCTCACTTCCCCGGCATCGCGCCCACAAACTCAAACGCCAGCGCCAGAACCGCATCCCGGCGCGTATCATCCTCAAATACCGCGTCCGCGACATCCACCATGCCGCCCATGGGCCGCCCGGTGAAGGACAGCGGATCAACGCCCTCAATCTCGCAAGCCGTAGCCTCGTTCGCCTTGCCGACCCGCGCCATGCCACCCTTGGCATGCACGCCGCACAGCATATTGCCGTTCAGCACAAAGCAGAGCCCGCCAAACATCTTGCGCTCGGTGATGCCATCCATATCGCTTAAATGGTCGCGCAGCACCTGCGCCAGTCCTTCGTCATAAGCCATTGCTTGGCTCCGCTTGCTTGCAAATCCCGTAGCTCAATCATAACAGGGTTTCAGCAAGCAAAAAAGGCGACAATGGCAGGCACAGATCATTCAGCGCAGCGACCAAACGGCGTGCAGCCGGTGATGGTGCTGGTGCGCCCGCAGATGGGTGAAAACATAGGTGCGGCAGCGCGCGGCATGTGGAACTTTGGGCTGTCCGCGATGCGCATTGTCGCACCCCGCGACGGTTGGCCGAATGAGCGCGCGCAAGCGATGGCCTCTGGTGCGGCGCCGGTTTTGGACAATGTGATCTTAGCGGATGATACCCCGAGCGCCGTGGCGGATATGAATTTCGTCTATGCCACCACCGCGCGGGATCGCGACCTGACAAAAGCCGTGTTCACCCCGCAAGACGCCGTGGCGGACATGGCTGCACGCATTTCGCGGGGCGAAAAGGTGGGCGTTTTGTTCGGCCCCGAACGCGCAGGGCTCGAAAACGGTGACGTGGCGTTGGCCAATGCGATTATCAGCGTGCCAGTGAACCCGGCTTTTGGATCGTTGAATTTGGCGCAATGCGTGTTGCTGATCGCCTATGAATGGCTCAAGGGCGGCGAGGTTGCGGATGTCACTACGCCAGACCAGCCACCCGCCACCCATGAGGACCGCGCGCATTTGCTGGCTAATATGGAAGCCCGACTAGAGGCGGCGGATTTCTTTTTTCCCGCCAACAAAGAAGCAAGCATGCGTATGAACCTTGCCAATCTGATCTCGCGCCTCGATCTGAGCGCGGCGGATGTGCGCATGTTGCAAGGCGTGGTAAAGACGCTAGGTAGGGACGCAAGGCCGCGCAAATAAGCGTGCAATGGGACGAATGGGAGCATCACAGATGAGCAACCGCAGCATCTTTGAAGAGGTCGGCAGCGATCAAAAGCAAAACGCACCGGGTCCGGTGGCGATTGAGCGCGGCGATATGAACGCACGCGGCTTTGTGGTGCGCTGGCTGTTTGTGCTGTTCGTACTGCTGGTGGTGATGATCGTGGTGGGTGGGCTGACACGCCTGACCGATAGCGGGCTCTCGATCACCGAATGGGCGCCGATTAAGGGCATGTTACCCCCCCTAAGTGCCGCCGCATGGGATGCAGAGTTTTTGAAATACCAAGCGATCCCGGAATTTAGCATCGTCAATTCGGCGATGAGTTTGGCCGAGTTCAAAGTCATTTACTGGTGGGAATGGGGCCATCGCTTCTTGGGCCGTGTCATTGGCCTTGTCTGGGCGGCAGGCTTCGCCTGGATCGCTCTGCGCCGCATGATGCCGCGCGGTTGGCTGATACGGCTGCTGGTCTTGGGCTTGCTGGGCGGTTTGCAAGGCGTGATTGGCTGGTGGATGGTGTCCAGCGGGCTTGAAGGCGAGCGCGTAGATGTCGCCAGCTACCGACTGGCCACGCATTTGGGGCTGGCCTTTGGCATCTTGGGCCTCATCATCTGGTATATCTTTTGCCTCAAACGCCCGGAAATGGAGCTGTTCCAAGCGCGCCGTCGCCGCGAGGCGGGGCTGATGCCGATTGCAAATATACTGACCGGGTTGGTGTTCTTGCAAATTCTGCTGGGCGCTTTGGTCGCGGGCTTGGATGCTGGGCGCACCTATATCGACTGGCCCCTGATGGCCGGGGGGATTTTCCCACCCGATATGTTTGGGCTGTCCCCGTGGTGGAGCAATTTCTTTGAAAACGAAGGGCTGACCCAATTCAATCACCGCCTACTAGCCTATATCTTGCTCGGCTTTGCGGTGTTCGCGTTCCTGCGCGCGCGGCGCAGTG
>CAZBBZ010000068.1:0-10464 GCA_964489925.1 uncultured Rhodobacterales bacterium | reverse complement strand
TACGGTACATTGTACGACGGTCCTAGAAACTGACTTTGACCGGGGTGTTCGCTAAATTTTGTGGTCCAGAGATGGCAAAAGATAGATTTTGTAAAATAAAATGAGATTTTTTATTAAATTGCGATAATTTAGTTGGGATCGACCAAATTTCTATTCAGTTTAGACCTAGCTACGACTGAAAGCTTGGGTTTTGATCGAGTTTTTTTAGAAGGCGTTTGGCGGACATTGGTGCGGTTTCGTGCAAGCCAGACCGCGGGATGGCGATCTAGGCATCAATTGCTCGCACTTTATCGCAGCCAAGTCTTCCTTCATTACAACCGCAGAGCATGCCGATCCAAATCGCCGGCCCGTCTGGGCGGTCTGGCGATGATTAGAACGGCTACGCCAGTAGGCGTGGGAGGGCGGGCTGCGCCCTTGTTCCCGCACCAAGGCGCATTGTCTTTTTATTATTGCCTAAAGCGAAATTTCATTACCTGCTTTAAGGTGCCGCGTGGTTTTTTCTACAATGCTGATACGCGTGGCGACCGGTGGATGTGTGTCGTTAGGCCCGAAAGAAATCGGTGTGAAACGACGCAGCGCTTTGGATCCCGCGATTGGGTCAAAGCCGGCCCGGAACGCGATGATTGCCCCAATAGCGTCTGCTTCAAGCTCTAGCGCCTTTGGATTTGCTTTTCGTATGCCAAGCCCGCTTGACGTTGCACCTTTTGCCAGACCCAGATGCGTTTTACCGCCGCCCAGACGTTCAAGGTGATTGCCAATTTGATGACCCGCTTCATGGGCAATTACAAACGCAAGCTCATCGGCAGTTTTCGCCTCTGCAATCAAGGCCCGGCCAATTTTTATCACCGGACGGCCATCAGCGCCGATTGACTGGCTGGCGTTTGGCGTATCCAAAACCGACCCGGTTTGAACAATGCGAAAGGCGCAATGCTTTGCATCCTTGTTCGGGTTTTTGGCCCGACACATGGCATGAGCGATCGGATAAACCTTCGCCACGACCGCATCAAATGACCCCGACTGCGCAATCGCCTCTGCGCTTGCCTCAATCATCGGATTGCCTTGAAGTTTCGAAATTTCTTCTGGTCCGCCGTGGCACCCCGCCAGGACGAACAACACAATGACGCATAAAACACGCACGCCAACCCCCACACATTTACCCCGCAGCCTTGATACCTAAAGATGCAGTAAACTCAAAAGGTTGAGATTGGGTTGCGCTGAATTAGGGCACGATTGTGTCAGGCACGCCATAAATTAGGCGCGAATATGGCGTGAAATAGGGCAGGCAAATTGGCCGCCCAAATGCGGTGATTGCCGCTATTTGCCGATCAAGCAGGCCCCCCGTAAACGGCGACTTGGGGTTATTGCCAAAAGCTGCCAGATTGCCGCGCAATTTCGCGCTGTAGATTCATGATACGATAGCGGGTCTCGATCTCTGTTTCATAAGCGCGACGTAAACTATCGGCCAAACTTGTGGCCTCGGTTAAGCTTGCAGACCCCGCGCTGAAAAGATCGGGAAACCCTTCCAAGCGCTCTTTGGCTTGGGACAGCAGGGCTTTTGATTGTGCATGTTGCGTTTTCAAAGCGCGGATCTGCGCTTCTTGCCGCTTTATATCATGGGCTGTTTCCTTAACCGCCTGACGAAGCTCGCTTTGGGCCAGTGAAAGCGCTTCTTCTGCGAGTGCTGTTTGCGCCGGACGGCCAAAGGTCATCGGTTCGCCGTCGATAGAAAGCCCCGTGTCTGTGGTCGTGTCGTCTTCGTCGAAATTATACCCTGCGTCCCCGCGCAGCGATACCGAAGGCGTACTTTGACGTTGTTTGAGCGCATACTCGAACTGCGCAACTTCACGGGCGGCCAAACGTTGTGACACCAGTATCGGCGTAACGTCTGTTTTATAGGGCACAGCGATAGGTTTGACTGTGACGGGGGTATCTTCGAGAGAAATTTGGTCGATTTTGGCCTGGGATGCGGCGATTGCTGCATCCGCGCGCAGCTCATTTAGTTTTAGTTGAAACAGCGATACTTCGCTGGCTTTTCCGATCCCGCCCGTTGCACGTGTCTGCGCCGTGGCCAAAATGTCTTCAACCCAATCCGCGACTTCCTTTAACAGCTTTTCGGTTTCTTTATGTTCCCAATAGCTAAGATAAGTCCGAATATCGTCCGAGATTTCGTCATTGGTTTCAGCAACCAAATCCACATGCTTTTGAACCGCCTGAGCGTCCCCAAGGCGCACACGCGCCTCGCGCTGGTTGCCGTCAAACAAAAGCTGCGTCACCGAAAGCGTCGCGTTTGTATCGCCGTCAAAGTCTACGCGAACACCGGGCTGCATTTGAGGTAAATAGGCCTGCGTCGTTCCATCGCGGGTCAGGCTAAAGCGACGCGCATTGCTTTCAAACTTGAACCGCGCATCAGACAGGTTCGACCTAAAAATGCCCGCATAAGGCTGCGGCATTGACGTCGAAAAATCGAACTTTGCCTCATTTTCGCCGTCAAGTTCGCTGTTAGTGCTTTCTATCAACGGCGCCGCAATCGGGGCCAAGGAAGGATCCACCACTGGTTCTGGAAGCGCGCAGGCACCCAAGAATAGGCCGCCCAAGCAAACCACAGCCAAATTCTTATGTTGCAATACAGCCGCAGCTGTCCGCGTCGTTAGTGATAAATTCGCCACCTGTATCCACCCTTTTTTAATGTAAATTACCGAGTTTATTGAAAGTATCCACAATATTCTTAGTGTCCTCGAAAAATAAGAAGGCAGAGCAACCTTTGGGCCACCCAGTTCTAGCGTCTGAGCAGGACGACGTTTTTCTAGATGAAACTCAAACCTCTCCGTTCCTGACGGCGTTGGTTCAGTATTTGTCTTTTGTGGGAAAAGATATTTCCCAAGATGATCTGATTGTCGGGCTGCCGGTTACGCTTGCTGACTTTGGCCCTGATGATGCAGAACGCGCGCTAAAGCGGTTCGGGTATCGCTGTAGTCTTAAACGGTCTCGTACCCTGCCCATGACTGAGCTGCCGGTGTTGTTGCGCACCCAGAACGGTGAGTTTCAAAATGTGGTGCGGGTCGAAAACGATCAACTTGTGATCGCGCATCCTAGTATTCCCGATAGTTTCATTCGTGCGCCAATTGAAAGTTTCAACGGAAACGGCCCGTTCGAATATCTGGTCGCCGCCCCCACGGTCGATGCCTTACAAGAAAAGCATGTGGGCAGTTTGCGGCGCGGGCATTGGTTCTGGAAGCAAATCACTTCGCAGCGCTGGATTTCTTTGGAAATTCTTGTGGCCACTTTGGTTGCCAATTTCCTAGCGGTGGCAGTCTCATTGTTCGCGCTACAAGTTTATGATCGCGTCATTCCGAATGCGTCTACCCAGACCCTATGGGTCCTGGCGGCAGGCGCCTTGGTCGCAATCGTTTTTGAGGCTTGCTTGCGCATCGCCCGCGGTCGGCTGGTGGACGATATGGGTCGACAGGTTGAAATCAACGTCACCTCTGAGCTTACGTCAAAGCTTTTGGGAATGCGGATGAATGACCGGATGATGGGGCCTGCGACTTTGGGCTCGTTAATGCGTGAATTTTCCTCCGTAAGAGAATTCTTCACCGCGACAGCAATGGGATCAGTTTCCGACATTCCCTTTGTCCTGATTTTTCTATCGCTGATCTATTTTATTGCCGGACCTGTGGTGCTGGTGGTGATTGGCGCGCTGGTTTTGATTGTTCTTGTCAGCTTGTTCACCCGGCGCACCTTAAGCAAAATTTCAGAGGATATGCAGGGTGCGAACTCGGCGCAAAGTCGTCTATTGAATGAAATGACTTATGGGGCCGAGGCGATTAAACTTAATCGCGCAGAAAATCGGTTCCAAGCCGCATGGGAAGACATCGCGACCCTGATTTCTGCGAAAACCCAAGAACAAAGAGCGACCTCTGCTTTCTTGAGCTTCGCATCGCAAGCGATTTCGCAAATGGCTTATGTCACCGCAGTTGTGGCTGGCGTCTTCATGGTCTTCGCTGGCGAATTTACGGTTGGTGCGATTATTGCGGTGAGCATTCTAACGACGCGTACAATTTCACCCGTGACGCAACTATCTGGCGCAATCGCGCGGTGGCAACAGGTCCGTGTAGCGCTCGATGGATTGTCCACGGTGGCCGCGTCCCCGCAAGAACGCGATCAGAACCGTCAGTATTCTAGACGCGATGTGTTGCGCGGCGAAATTGAAATTGTTGACCTGAAATTCGCCTATGCCGAAGATCAGGATGTCGTCCTGAATTTGCGCAACCTGAATGTCGCCGCTGGGGAAACCATCGCGATACTTGGGCGAAACGGGTCGGGGAAATCAACGCTCCTTAAAATTCTATCAGGGCTTTATTCGTTTCAGAACGGGGAAGTGCGCATCGACGGGCTAGAGATCAGGCAAATTGATCCGGTTGATCTGCGTCGTAATGTGGGTGTCTTGACCCAAGATGTGACCTTGTTTTCAGGGACTTTGCGCGACAATCTGACGCTTGGCCCAACGCCTGCGACCGAGCGCGATCTTGAAGAAGCGCTGAAGTTTTCGGGTCTTGGGCTCTTGGTTGATCGTCATCCCATGGGTATGGACATGCCGGTTTCTGACGGCGGTGTCGGCCTGTCCGTTGGCCAACGGCAGTCTTTGGGCTTGGCACGTATTCACTTGGCTGATCCGCAAATTGTGCTGTTGGATGAACCAACTGCCGCCATGGACCAATCGCTAGAGGCTGAAACCATTGCCCGGATGCGCGATTGGCTAAAGCACAAGACCTGTATTTTGACGACACACCGGACAGAGATTGTGTCCCTTTGTGATCGCGTCGCTGTTTTGCAAAACGGGCAACTTGCTTTGATCGGCCCGCGCGATGAAGTGGTTAACAAGTTAAAGCGTAAGGAATAGTCATGAAAGCGGCACGGGCAAAACGGCGCGGTGGTGCGACGATAATATGGGTTTTGGCGGCCCTGTTTGTCGCCTTCGTGGTTTGGGCGAACAACGCGCCGCTTGATGAAATCGTGCGTGGCCCCGGAACGCTTGTGCCATCGGGCAAACCCAAAATTGTGCAGAGCCTTGAGGGTGGTATTCTGGACGAAATCAATGTCGCTGAAGGTGACACTGTCCAGCTGAACCAAGGGCTCGCGCGCTTAAATGGCACACGTTACAGAGCGGAAGTTGCCGATTTTGAAAGTCAAATTCTTACGATTGAAGCGCAGTTGTTTCGCTTGAATTCTGAGTTGGAACTACATGACCAACTTGAGCTACCCGATAGATTTTGGAAAGAAGATCCCGAACTTGCGGCATCCGAAAAGAAACTCTTTGAAGCGCGCAAGTTTCAATATGTTTCCCAGCTCGATGCGGCAGAACAGCAAATGACGCTGGCAACTGAAAAAGTAGCGATCATGCAAGACATGGTGGATCAAAACGCCATGCCCGCGATTGATTTGCTGAACGCGCGTGTCGATGCGGGCAAGGCGCGGGAAAAATACGACGACGTAAAGGCGCTGTTCCAACTGGACCGCAGCCAAGAGATTTCTAGGCTTGTCGCAGAGCTTGCGCGGCTAAAAGCCCAAGTTGCCCAAAGCCGCGACCAACTGGCGCGATCAGAACTCACCTCCCCAACCGAGGGCATCGTCAATACGATCTACACCACGACCGTTGGTGGCGTTGTGCAATCTGGTGAGCCCATCTTTGAGATTATCCCGCTAAACGACGAATTGCTGGTCGAGGCGCGGATTCAACCCAAAGACATTGCGTTCGTGACAACGGGAATGAATGCGACGATCAAGCTTAGCGCCTATGACTATACTATACATGGTAGTCTGTCGGGGACCGTCACGCAGGTCAGCGCCGACACGTTCGAAGATCAGCAATCCGCGGATCAAGCACCTTACTATAAAGTATTGATCCGCATTGACCCTGCAAGTTTTGAGGGAAAATCGAAGGATTTTTCAACCCGTCCGGGTATGCTGGCGGATGCTGAACTTCACGTGGGCGAAAAAACGGTCATGCGCTACATCATAAAACCACTCATTCGAGGCTCCGAAGCTTTAAGAGAACCTTAAGAACACCTATATTACTTGCAGCTTAATTTAGCCGACAAATGACGTTTCGGCTTGACCACGCAGTAAAATAAGCCCCATAGGGAAATTGCCCCCAGACTGACTAACACCAGAATTGGGGCAGCATGTATCCAAAACCATAGAAATATGATAGTATTACGGGACTTTTTGGAAAGTTTCGTAGTTAAATTGCTAATTCTTTCATGAACACACATGAAAAGACTTAGAAGATCAGTACAAAATACTAGGAAATAGCATGGGAAACAGTGTTTCTGTTGAACAAAAACCAAATGCGAATATCTATGAACAAATAGGTCAGCGCATCAGAGAACTACGCAAAGCGCGTGGACTAACCCAAGCGCAAGCCGCCAAACTAATCGACGTAAGCGCGCAGCAATACCAAAAATACGAAGACGCACAAAGCAAGTGCAATCTAAATTACTTGGTCATTTTGGCCGACTATTACCGCGTGTCGCTAAGCTCGCTGATAACAGGCGCCGAAGAAGAAACTTTGCCCGCGTTAGAGGTTGTCACCAGCGAAGCCGACTTATTGGCGCGCTTAGTGAATTCATTTGTGAACCTGAGTACGTTGGACGAAAAATTACGCCTTGTTCAATTGGTTGAGGTCATGAGCGACGATAGTCGGAAATAAGACCACTCGCGCTATTAATGCACGTAGCAAAGTCACTAGAAATTTTTCAAAAACAAATTCGAAAATTTGGTTCGATAACGAATCGCCAGCTTTTGCATTGGACGTGAAAGCTTAGCCCGTTGGTGCATTCTTAAAATCAGAGATTATGTATCGAAACGGGACTTTTTGTCTAAATTTTGGAGACATCGACGCAGTTTTTTATTCGATCACAAACTTTACCAAAGCTGCGATGGAAAGCCCCTTTCATCACTAAAATGCGTCCCCAATCTTTAGCGAAACATATAATTCAAAATTGTTCGTAGCGATCCAGATCGCTCTTTAGCGCGTATGCGTTCTCAGGCTCGAAACCAAAATTTCTACAGATTTTGGCCGCTATCCTGTCCCAAAATCGAATTGCGGCGACTTTACGATTGTACAACGACAGCTGGTGAAGAAATGCTGTTTTTTCAACAAAAATTTCAGAAAAATCAATAAAAAACAAAGACTTAAATATATTCACAACTCTTGTGTGTAAGACAAGTTTTTGCCCTCTTTGCAAGTGAAAGTCTATCTAAATGAGAATCAGGTCTCAAAAAAGTATATCTCAAGCGAGGACTTCACTGTTATGGAAAATTTTACTGTTAGCGATCTTATCACTGCTGAAATCGACGGAATAGACGGCCAGCCGCTAGTGGTTAATCCTGCGGACGGGGTGGAATTTGAAGTTCTAGCCGAAACATCCCACATTGAACTCGATTTTGATGAAGACCTGATTGATCGTGTGATGCGCGATGGGGACCATGCTGTTATTGTCCTTGAAGACGGTACAGTCATTCGCTTGATCGATTATTTCCTCGTATTTGATGACACGCTATTAGCGAACCTTGCGTTTGCACCAGCCGCAGCAGCAGGACTTGGCGGCGCAGGTGCCGCAGCAGGCGGCGCGGCTGTAATCGGCGGTGCGGCACTTGCAGCACAGGGTGGTGGCGGGGATGACACGCCAACATCGTCTCTGACCATCGACACTTTGGTTACTAATGATCACACGCCCGTTCTTACAGGGTCCGCCAACCCTGGTGCTGTTGTAGACGTGACTGTAGGCGGTGCAACCTTCCAGACCGTGGCAGATTCTGTCACAGGCGTTTGGTCTGTCGACACGGAAAACGACACACCTACGTCGGGTGTGTTCACACCACTGCCCGATGAAATATATGATGTTTCCGCGACCGCTACAGATCCAGATGGCACGACTTACAGCGATGTTAGCAACAATGAACTTATCATCGACACGGTAAATGCGTCTGGTTCTGGGAACTCGATTACGACCGGAAACCCAACTCCACTGCTGACCGGCACGTCTAATCCGGGCTATGTGGTTCAGGTAGAAATCGCTGGCTATACATTTGAAACAACCGCTGACAGCGATGGCCATTGGGAAATTGATCTTTCCACGGCCACGCCGATTGCTGGGCCAAATGTTTCCAACACGCTTAGCGTTTCAGATACTCTAAACGAAAGCGTTGAAAATACCGAACGTGTTGCAGAGTTCGAAATTAACGAAAACATTGATCTAGCGGCTGGCGGCTTTGCAGGTCTGCTCGAAGGCAATTACCAAGTCACCGTTACAACTTTTGATCCGGCCGGCAATACTTCGGTTTCAACGGCTACGGTGATTGTCGACCTCAACGCGCCGTCCGCGCCAATCGTGTTCCCAACGCAAGGCACGATCTTTTCCGGAACTGGAGAAATTGGTGCCACTGTAACCATTGTCGTAGAAGGTTTCGCAGAGCCGCTGACAACGATTGTCGATGAACTTGGCAACTGGTCGATTGAGTCCACCCTACTCATAGAACATGGCACAGCTTATACCACCACGTTGACCGACGAAGTTGGAAACGTCAGCGAGCCAACAATTGACTATGTGGATCAACTTGCCCCGCTAGCGGCAACGACCAATCCAACAAATGGCACCCAACTTTCGGGCACTGGTGAAGCTGGTGCGAGCGTTACAGTCACATCAGTCGTCGAAGGGGTTACCGTTACTTATTACACAATCGTCGGCTCAGAAGGTACTTGGGCGATTGATCCTGCGGAAATTGACCCGCCACTACCGCATGGGTCTGTTCTGACGATTGTTCAGGCCGATCCTGCTGGCAATGAAAGCGAAACGGTCGAGGTGATCGTTGATAGCGAAGCGCCAACGACCGCTGAGTTGTTGCCAACACAAGGCGACTTGCTCTTTGGCCTTGGTGAGCCGGGCGCTTTTGTCATTGTGACCTACATTGTCAATGGCGTTGAGATGACGCTGGAAACAACCGTTGAACTTAACGGCAGTTGGAGCGTCGACCCCGAAGGAACGCTGCCTCACGATACCGCCTATACAGTGACTTTGACGGATGCTGCGGGCAATGCCAGCGATCCTTTGGCCACCGGCAACACCGACAGCGAGGCGGCTGACTTCCCTGTTTTGCAACCAACCAATGGGACATTCATTGGCGGCACGGCAGAACCACTCGCGACTATCGCGATTCAGGTTCCCGGCAACGAGCCTGTATTCACAACTGCGGCCGCTGACGGGACGTTTGAATATACGTTCACCATCCAACTTGCGCACGACACCCATATCGCAGTTTGGCAAATTGACGCGGCCGGAAATGAAAGCGGCGTGGCAACAGAAGTGGCCGACAGCGTAACCCCCGAGCCACCTTTGTTTGGTGAAGTGAACGGCAATAGCGTTGCAGGCACGGCGGAAGCTTTCGCCCTTGTTATCGTTGATTACGAAGGCTTGGACACCCCGTTTGAGGTCACCGCCGATGCAGATGGCAACTGGCTGATTGAAAATGTGGTTATTGCCAATGGCACCATTTTGGTCGCCACTCAAACCGATCGTGCAGGCAACGAAAGCCTAATTGAGTCCACGACCGTTGACGCCATTTTACCCGATGCACCCGTTGTAAACCCGACTGACGGCACAGAACTATCAGGATCGGGCGAAGAAGGTGCGACGATTGAAATTTCTGGCCCCGGCATTGACCCGGCCATCACGCTGGTGATCCCCGAGGGTGGTGAGTGGAGCGTGTCTCTGCCAAACCTTCCTGAGCCGACAGCTGTCACAGTCACTCAAGTGGATGGCGAAGGCAACTCAAGTGCGCCCACCGAAGTAACGGTTGATACCACAGCGGCGGCGGCACCTGTTCTGAATCCAAGCGATGGCAGTTCTATATCCGGCACAGGTGAGCCGGGCGCGACTGTGAGCGTGATAATCGAAGGCATTGCCGAACCTGTAACTGGCACAATCGGTGGCAATGGGGAATTTTCAGTGGTCTTTGATCCGGCCCTGACCCATGAAACTGTCGTTATCGTGACGCAAATCGACCCCGCCGGGAACGAAAGCCAGCAGGCAATTGGCGAGATTGATACAGCGGCCCCTGCGATCCCGGTCGTAAACCCAACCGACGGCACCGAGGTGTCAGGCACAGGTGAGCCCGGCTCAACAGTCGAAGTGACATACCCCGGCCTTTCTACGCCGCTTAGCGTTGTTGTTGGCACCACCGGCACATGGTCCATCACGTTGACCACTGTTGTTGTCGAAGGCACCACGCTGATCGTCACGCAGGTTGACCCTGCGGGCAACACAAGCGCGCCTGTGACCGAAACTGTAGACGCAACCCCCCCAACAACACCGACCGTTGATCCTACAGACGGCACATCGCTGTCAGGTACGGGCGAGCCGGGCTCTACGGTTATCATTTCTGGCCCCAGCATCGATCCGGCCA
>CAZBBZ010000067.1:0-10501 GCA_964489925.1 uncultured Rhodobacterales bacterium | reverse complement strand
TTAGCGATGGGCCGCTCAAGGGCAAGCATGTGTTGGTGACCTCTGGCCCGACCCATGAACCGATTGATCCGGTGCGTTATATCGCCAACCGCTCTTCGGGTGCACAAGGGAGCGCGATTGCCAATGCCTTGGCCGCTTTGGGGGCAAAAGTGTCCTTTGTGACCGGGCCTGCGCGCGCGAAAATGCCAACAGGATGTGACATAATTCCCGTAGAAACCGGGGCAGAAATGGCACAAGCGGCCAAAGATGCCCTGCCTGCGGATGCGGTTGTTTGTGCGGCTGCGGTGGCTGATTGGTTCGTGCGTGGCGAAAAAACCTCAAAAATCAAGAAACAGGACGGAAAAACCGGACCTGACCTCGATTTTGAGGAAAATGAAGACATTCTTAAGTCCATTTCAAAACTGTCTAAAAATCGCCCTGATTTGGTGGTTGGGTTTGCAGCAGAAACAGATGACGTGTTGAAAAACGGAGTGGCCAAGCGAAAACGCAAAGGCTGCGACTGGATAGTTGTAAACGATGTGAGCCCCTCGACTGGGATTATGGGCGGATCCGAAAATGACGTGGTATTAGTCACCGCGGACGGACCCGAAGATTGGCCCAGAATGTCGAAGGTGGATGTGGCGAAACGGCTAGCAGATCGGATTGCAAAACAGTTGTCTAAGTAAGTGATTTGAAACGCGTGGTGCGCGCGTGAAGTACCGGGGACGAATAAAATGTATGATTTGAATATGACCAAGCCAGGGGTGGCGGTTAAAATTTGCAGAACCACGCAGAGCGACGCAAGCGTTGCCTTGCCGGTCTATGAAACAGATGGCGCGGCTGGCATGGATGTGCGGGCCAATTTGGCGGCCAATCATCGTGATGCGGGCATGACGCTTGCACCGGGCGCGCGGGCGATTGTGCCTACGGGTCTGTCTATGGAAATCCCTTCGGGGTACGAAATTCAGGTGCGTCCGCGCTCTGGCCTTGCGGTCAAAAGCGGGATCACCGTCATAAATACACCTGGCACCGTTGATGCGGATTATCGCGGTGAGGTGGGTGTTATTTTGATTAATCTGGGAGAGACGCCCTTCGTGGTGTTGCATGGCGAGCGGATCGCCCAGTTTGTTCTTGCGCCGGTTAGCCGGTGCGAGTGGATTGAGTCGGACGTGTTGTCAGACTCGAATAGGGGAAGCGGAGGTTTCGGGTCGACCGGAGCTTGATCTTGGGTGCCGCTTCTTCATTTGGTAAAATGTGCGTGTGTAAACGGAGTAACGAGTAATGCTTAAATTATCCCGCAAGTCGGTTCTGTCCATCGAGGCAGTTCTAGACGTTGCTTATAATGCAACCAACTGTCCAGTTCAGTCGCGTGAAATCACCGACCGTCAGGGCATCCCTCAACGGTATCTGGAACAGGTCATGCAGCGTCTGGTTCGCGATGGCGTGTTGCGCGGTGTGCGTGGACCACGGGGCGGCTATATGTTGGCCCGCCCGTCCCACGAAATCACGCTGGGTGATGTGATCCGCATCGTCAATGAGGTGGATGTGGAAGACGACGACAGCGTATCAGCGTCAGAGCTTGGCACCAAAGTTGTTGGCCCGCTTTGGGGTGAGATCGAGAACAACATTCTTGGTTGGTTCGACGACATTTCAATCGCTGATCTATGCGACATGGCAGAGCGCCGCTCTGTTGTGCCAGCGAGCATGCTGCGCAAGATCGCCGTATAAGTTTGCTGAAATTAGGTTTTCGTAAAGTCACGTGGGCGCGTGGTTTTGTGAAATGATGAAGTGCGGGTGGTGCTGGGATTGCGCCGCCCGCTCTTTTTTGTGCGTCTTGACCGCTCTAGCTGGATGCCAAGATCATGTCTTGGGATGAGCTTATGCGGCGTCAAGGGCGCGCGAAAATATCCGGTTTGATCGCTTCGTGCATCTGCTAGGGTGTGTGCCTAAACCCGAAGCATCACGCAGCGACAAAAGCCATATGGCCCCGAGAGATCCCCCACTTACGCCCCCCCTAACGGACAACGAGTTAGACCGCTACGCGCGGCATATCGTGTTGCGTGAAATCGGTGGTCCCGGTCAGCGGGCCTTGCGCGGGGCATCGGTGCTTGTGGTTGGGGCTGGGGGCTTGGGGGCGCCCTTGCTGATGTATCTCGCGGCTGCCGGCGTGGGGCGCATTACGATTGTGGATGATGACCATGTGTCCTTGTCTAACTTGCAGCGCCAAGTGCTGTTTGGGGCCAAGGATATTGGCGCGGCGAAGGTCGAGGCGGCCAAGGATCGGCTGTCAGACCTCAACGCGGGGGTTGAGATAGTGCCAGTGGCCGCGCGGATCACGGCTGAAACGGCGGCGGATTTCATTGCGGGTCAGACCCTTGTTCTGGATGGCTGCGATAATTTTGAAACGCGCTACGCGGTGAACGCGGCATGCGTGGCCGCAGGCGTGCCGCTGATTTCTGGTGCGATTTCCCAGTGGGAAGGGCAGGTGAGCGTGTTTGACCCGCGCAACGATGCGCCCTGTTACGCTTGCGTGTTTCCAAAAGCGCCTGCTGAGGGGCTTGCACCTAGCTGTGCCGAGGCTGGAGTGCTGGGCGCGCTGCCCGGTGTGATTGGCTCCATGATGGCGGTTGAAGCGGTTAAGCTGATCACGGGGGCGGGCGCGCCGCTGCGGGGCAAGATGATGATTTACGACGCGCTTTGGGCGGAAAACCGAGTGATCGGCGTGAAGCGGCGGGAGGGGTGCGCGGTTTGCGCAAATGCGGCACGCCCCTGACTGTCGTTGCGGGGCCGCGCGCCTATGGCCATTGGCCTTGGTTTTGGTATTCTGCGCGCGATGCGGCACGCCCGCGCTTATCTTTTCAATAATAATCCAACCGGAGTTTAATCATGCACAACAACCAGAAAACCTTGGCAAAGGGCATGACGGCTTCCGCTATCGCGCTCTGTATTGCTGGGGCTTTGCCTTTGGCTGCGACGGCGCAGCAGGCTCCGACGGGTTTTTCTTTGGGCTTGGTTATGCTGGGGGAAAACGGGATTTATGCAGGCGAGAGCAATACGATGCAGCTGCGTCCGCTGCTGCGCTATGATTCCGATGCCTTCACCATTGGTTTGCCCGAAGGGGTGCGCATCACGGCGATGGAGCAACCTCAACTGCGCCTAAGTGCTGTTGCGGCCCCGCGCATGTCGCAAAGCGAAGGCTCGGATGCGGCAGAACTGGCCGGGCTTGATCGCCCGATCACGGCCGATGTTGGCGTGTTGATGGAATATGAGTTGGGTGAAGGCACCGACCTTAGCCTGCGCGCGGTCACAGAGCTGACGGGCGAGCATAACGGAAGTGAAGTTACGCTGGCGGTGGAGCGGGCGTTCTTTTCTGTAGGTGTGCCGTTGATTTTAACTGGCGGCTTTACATGGCAAAGCAAGGAGTTGGCTGGCTATCTTTACGGCGTTGCCCCTAGCGAGGTGATCGCAGGGCGGGCCGCTTATGATCCGGGCGATGCGTTGATCCCATTCGTTAATGCGACCACGTTCTTGCCGATTTCACAAGAGATTGCGGCGTTTGCCAATGTGGGCGCGCGGTTTTTGCCCGGCGAGGTGACGGATAGTTCGATCATTGATGAAGACATGTCCATCAGTACGGTGCTTGGTTTGTCGTATAATTTTTAGATTTAAGGGCGGTTAATCGCGTTTATCAAAGGCGGGGGCGATAAGCTGCCCGCCTTTTTCATTGGAACCAACGCGAGGATGCTGGCTGGCCGTTTGCAAAATAAGTTGCTAAAGCAACATTTTTGTTGTAATGACACCTTATGTTAGAGCTTATGAAATCCGACGCTGTTCGCGCCCTTGATGGGGTTGCGGCACTGCAATCGCAGATGACGTTCCGTTTTTCGGTGCTCTCAAAGCTCTTGGACAAACAAATGACCATGATTGCTGCGGCCCATGATTTGACGCTTGTGGAATATCGCGCATTGGTGACGACCCAAGCGTTCCAACAACTCTCGGCGGCTGATCTTGCGCGTTATACGGGCTATGACAAAGGGGTCTTGAGCCGGGCGGTGGCCAGCGTGTCAGGCAAGGGTTTGATCGCGGCGACGCCTGATCCAACCCACGGTTTGCGTAAAATTTTGACCGTAACGCGCGCGGGCGCGGCGAAGCTCGCAGCGATTGAACCCGCGGTAGATGCGCGGCGCGAAACCTTGTCAGCCGCGCTTGGGCCGGACGGTGAGGCGGCTTTTCTAAACGCAATTGAAACCCTTGTGACGCAGTTAGATCAAGAGACAAAATAGGAGAACCCAATGGGACCGTTTCCACATGACGCCGCGAAAGCTGTAATTGATGATGTGAATGTCGCTGGGACCGACGGGTTTGAGTTTGTTGAATTCGCCCATCCCAACCCGGCCGAACTGGAAGCCTTGTTCACGCGCATGGGCTATGCGCCTGTGGCCCAGCATAAAACCAAGGACATCACATTGTATCGGCAGGGGCGGGTGAATTACCTGCTGAACCGCGAACCCAAGTCCCATGCGTCCCAATTCGTGACCGATCACGGGCCTTGTGCGCCTGCCATGGCCTGGCGGGTGGTCGATGCGGACCACGCGTTGCAGCGGGCGCTGGATTATGGGGCACAAGAATACAGCGGCCCCGGCAAATCGCTGGATGTGCCTGCGGTGATTGGGATCGGCGGCTCGCTTTTGTATTTCGTGGAAACCTACGGCGATCTCGGGTCTTGTTATACGGGCGAATTTGATTGGCTGGGCGCGGTTGATCCGGCGCCTGCGGGCAATGGGTTTTATTACATCGACCATCTGACCCATAACGTCATTCGCGGGAACATGGACACATGGTATCGGTTTTATGCCGAGGTGTTCAATTTCAAGGAAATCCGGTTCTTTGATATTGAAGGTAAGGTGACGGGGCTCACCAGCCGCGCGCTGACTTCGCCCGATGGGAAAATTCGTATTCCGATCAATGAAAGTTCTGACGACAAAAGCCAGATCGAAGAATATCTGCGCGCCTATAAAGGCGAGGGTATTCAGCATATCGCCGTTGGTACGGAAGATATTTATAGTGCGTGCGACGGGATCGCGGCCAAGGGCATGGAATTTATGCCCGCACCGCCTGCGACCTATTACGATCAAAGCCACGCGCGGGTCGTTGATCATCAAGAGCCGATTGAGCAGATGAAAAAGCATGGCATTCTGATTGATGGCGAGGGCGTCGTGGATGGTGGTCAGACGCGGATTTTGCTCCAGATTTTTTCCAAAACCGTGATTGGCCCGATCTTTTTCGAGTTCATCCAGCGCAAGGGTGATGATGGCTTTGGCGAGGGGAATTTTAAGGCGCTGTTTGAAAGCATCGAAGCCGATCAGATCGCGCGCGGGGTGCTGAAAGCTTCTTGATGCGCGGATGAGTGACAGGATTGTGATAGGCGCTTAACTTTTTTGTGCAATTTGCGACGGACATCAAAGCGGGCGCCGTATAAGCATTATCACAACCCTGTTTGAGGCTCGTTTAGATGTTTATGCGCATTCTTAATTCTCCCTATTTCCTTTGGGCGCTTTTGGCGCTGCCCTCGCTCGGTATGATCGCGGCGGTCTTTGGGGACGCGCCCGCGCGGGGGGGATCGGTTTATGAGCAAATGCTTCACCCCACTGGGGAATTTGCCGCCCGCTTTATGATTATCGCGATGATTATCACGCCCTTGCGGATGATTTTCCCCGGCTCTAGCTTTTGGCGCTGGATGGCCAAGCGGCGGCGCTATTTTGGAGTGGCGGCTTTCGGCTATGCGGCGCTGCACACGATTTACTATGTGCTTGATATGGGCGCGCTTGCACCGATCCTGTCGGAGTTTTGGGCGCTTGGTATTTGGACCGGCTGGCTCGCGTTTGCGATCTTTGTGCCGCTCGCGATCACGTCGAATGACTACAGCATGCGGGCGATGCGCGCGGGCTGGAAAACCTTGCAACGCTTTGTCTATCCAGCCGCGATTGCCACGCTGATCCACTGGATGTTTGTGCATAACGACTTTGGGCCAGCACTGGTGCATTTTGTCCCGCTGGCCGCACTTGAAGCCTATCGAATTTGGAAAAACCAGACGCGTGACAAAGAAAGTGTCGCCGCCTAAACGGAAGGAACCCCCGATGAGAACTGCGATTGTTTTGGCTGTTTTGGCCGCGCCATTAAGCGCCCATGCGACGGGCATGTATCAATGCGAAGCGACGGATAAGGCCGATTGGCTAAGCGAGGACGCGATGACCGCGCAATTGGTTGACGCAGGTTGGGACGTGCGGCGCATGAAGCCTGATGGGGGTTGCTGGGAAGTTTACGGCACCACGCCAGAGGGCAAGCGCGTAGAGGGGTATTTTCACCCCGTTTCTGGCGAGATGCTGTTGTTGAACCAGCGGGGCAAAATCCTGTTTCGCAAAGAGGGATCTTAGGCGCTGAAAATGCGCCCCACTTCCACGGCCATGGCGTGGCCCAAGGCGATGTGGGTGTCGGCGTCCAAGTGAACGCCCTCAGCCGCATCCACAGTCGCAACATTGGCCGCATCAAAGAAATGGGCGCCCGTGCGGGTGGCAAGATCTCTTAGCGTGACGGCCGCGCGGATGGATTTATCCCGCCCACCGGGTCGCATTTCAGCGAAAAACCCGGTTTCCAGCACCGGGGCAGGGGACACGATCAGAATTTCAGGGCTGCCCCCATCCACGCCGCATTCCGCGCCGTTAATGATCCGCATCAGGCGCGCGACCCCATTGGCGATGTCCAACGCATCCGCGCTAAACATCCCCTTCAGATCATTGGTGCCCAGCATGATAATCACCAGATCAAGCGGGCAGTGACTTTCCAGCAAACTCGGCAGAACGCGCGCGCCGTTGCGATGCTCGCCGATTGTGGGATCATCATGGACGGTGGTGCGGCCCGGATGCCCTTCCTCGATCACATGAAAATCTGCCCCCAAATCAGCGGCCATGACCGTGGGCCAACGCACGCCAATGGGGTGACGACGTTTATCGCCCATATGTTGCAAAGGCATGGTGCCG
The DNA here is from genome assembly GCA_964489925.1 of uncultured Rhodobacterales bacterium. Taxonomy (GTDB): domain Bacteria; phylum Pseudomonadota; class Alphaproteobacteria; order Rhodobacterales; family Rhodobacteraceae; genus CAYLLD01. Next base: position 3,485 of record CAZBBZ010000067.1, on the reverse strand, counting down.
TGGGTGTTGCTATCGCCAAAGGCTAGGATGTTGGGCATGGGTGCTTGGCTCCGTTTCGTTGAGGTTGCAGCAAATCCCATCACTTGGGACCATGCAATGCCCCAAAGCAAAAGGGCCGCACCGCGAAGGTCCGACCCTTTTAGAGGTATTGGAAATGCAGGTCAGCTTAGAAGTCTTTGCTGACCGTTAGTTCCAGACCGTAGCCTTCTTGGTCATCAAGACCCAAGCCATCGACAAAGGCTTTCACGCGTAGATGTATGTCATCTTCGGATACATAATGCGCACCCGCTGACACTTGCGCGGAGTTTTCGTCCGTATCAGCGCCAGCGCTGTTTTCGGTTTGCGACATAAAGCCGGTCAAGCCGCCCAGCAAATCCAAGCTGCCTGTTTCCATCATCACCGGCACGCGCACATCAAAGCCAATCGCGAGCGTTAGGTTTGATTGCGTCACTTGCGGCACGGCGGCGTTGTTGCTGTCGGTGTAAGCGTCCGACACGTCACGCGACCAGCTTGCACCCACGCGGGGGACCAAGACAAAGCGATCCATATCGACGTTGCCAGACAGGTTCATGCTCGCCAACACACGCTGGCCGTCATAGCTGTCCGTATAGGTCCCAAGCGGGCTTGTTTCGTTGCTGGTGCGGCCAAACAAAAGCGTGCCGTCAAAGATCAGCGGTTGATCCGGGTGCTTGATGACCGTGTAGGGACCTACCAGCCACCCTGTGCCGGATGTTTCGGCGGTGCCATCATCTGAACCAGCATGGTCAAACACCAACATGGCGCCGAAATGCGCGGTTGGGCTCAGCTTGGTGTGGCTGCCAACAGCACCCAGCACATAGCTGTTATCGGTTGGCCCATCAGAGGACCAAGACCCGCGCAAGCGCACCCAGCCGCTACGCTCATAGTTGCTGTCAAATTCAAAGAAGCCCCGATCACGCGTGATATCAGCGCTAAACGAGCCGCTAAAGTCGCCGTAAACGATGCCCGCAAGGTTGGGCATATTGCGTTGCAAATTCTGGGCGCGGTTTTCTTGGAAGGTTGAAATCACCGTTTCGGTTTCGCTGGCAACAACGGGCGGCGTGGTTGTGCTGGTACAGCTTGCCGTGGTGCTTGGCGAGCTGTTCATAAAGCCGTCCACGGCTGTGACCGTCGCGTCGCCTTCAGGGATGCCCGGTCCTGCTGTGAAGGTGTAGCTGCCATCCACGCCAGAGGCGGTCGTGGTGCCAGTTGCGGCATCGGGTAGAATAACATTGATCGACGCACTTGGCTCGGTGGTGCCGCTGATGGAGATATTGCCGCTATCATCGCGGGTACAAACAGCACTCGGTGCGCCCGGTGCGCTATTGTCTACAGGTGCGGTCACGGTGACTTGGACCGTGTCCGTGTCCGATCCGTCAGGGTCGGTTACGGTCAGCGAAAAGATCAAGGTCGCATCCGCATCACCGACCGCAAGGGTTGGCGCGGTGAAAGTTGGCGCCGCGGTGGTGTCCCCGGTCAGAGCGGCGTTTGGGCCGCTGGTCTGGGACCATGCGTAGGTTAAAGTTTGCGCGGCGTCATTGGCATCAGAGGTAGACCCATCAAGGGTCACGCCGTCACCCGAGGCGACCACTTGATCGGTGCCTGCATTGGAAGTGGGTGCGCTTGTTGAGGCGACAAAGGTGGTTGCCGCGATAAGGGAATAGGTATGGGTGCCTGCGCCAAATCCGGTAACGGCGGTGCTGAGCGAGAAGGCGAACGAGCTGTCGTCATCGCTGGCAAATGTGCCATCTGCACCGTTTTGCGCGGTGACCGCGACGGTTCCGACGCCCGCGCCGATACAGCCTTCGATGCTGGCCGCGCTGATCGATCCGTTGGCTGGTGTAATCGCGTTGTTATTGAAAAAATTGCCGCCAGCCATTTCATCGGGTTCGACCAACCACAAAAGGGCGCGGCCGTTTGCGTTTTCCAAGTCCCGGCGCAAGGTACAAGTTCCAAAACTGCTGGTGTTGCCGTTGCCCTGTTCGTCACCTGCGTCATAGGCATAAACGGGGCTTGGGTTTTGCAGTGTGAACGCCACTGCAAGAGCTGGGATCGCGGCTAAGATATTACGCATGATTGGTCCTCGTGGCCTTAGAAAATACGCTTGGCGCTTTGCGTTATGCGGTCTGACCCGCTTTATTAATGCTTTGAGCGCAAAAAATGCCAATGTCAGTGGCGTTTAAGCAAAATATTAAGATTTTCTGCACTTTTTTTCAAAGTGTTTCGACAATAACGCAGTGTTTTATTAGATTGGACCGCCCCACAAGGGGTTTGTATCGGCTATTTAGGGGTCATTCGGCCGCCATTGCGCCTTCGGTGAATTGCAGACGCGCCAGACGCGCGTAAAGCCCGCCTTGTTCCACCAATTCAGCATGGGTGCCGATGGCATCAATGCGCCCGTCTTCCAGCACCACGATGCGGTCGGCTTTTTTCACGGTCGCAAGACGGTGGGCGATAATGAGTGTGGTGCGATCGCGCGACATGGCCTCGACCGCTTCTTGCACAGCTTTTTCGGACGCCGCATCAAGAGCTGAGGTGGCTTCGTCCAAGAACAGCACAGGGGCATCCCGCAGGATCGCGCGGGCAATGGCGATGCGTTGGCGTTGCCCCCCCGAAAGCATCACACCGCGCTCGCCTACATAGGTATCAAAGCCTTGGGGCAGATCGCGCAGAAAACTGTCGATATCGGCAGCCTTAGCAGCGGCTTCAACATCCGCATCGCTTGCATCGGGGCGGCCAAAGCGGATGTTTTCCCGCGCGGTGGCGGCAAAAATCACCGGGTCTTGGGGCACCAGCGCAAAGGCTTTGCGTAAATCTTCGCGGGCGTAATCCGCGATACTCACACCATCAAGCCGCACGCTACCAGTTTCGGGATCAAAAAAGCGCATGGCCAGTTGAAAGAGCGTGGTCTTACCCGCCCCAGATGGTCCCACAAGGGCGATGGTTTCCCCCGGAGCGATATCAATGTCGATGTTTTCAAGCGCGGGGGTGTCGGGCCGCGCGGGGTAGCGGAAGGTGAGGTTGTCAAAGCTCAAGCCCCCGGGGATCGTGGCAGGCAGAACCACAGGATTGGCCGGGTCTTTGATTGGATCTTCGGCTTCTAGCAAATCGGCCAAGCGTTCGGTGGCACCAGCTGCGCGTTGCAACTCGCCCCAGATTTCCGACAGGGCCGCAACCGCGCCTGCGACCATCACCGCATAGATCACGAATTGCACCAGCAAGCCTGCGGACATATTGCCCGCTTGCACGTCCCGCGTGCCGATCCAAAGCACGCCCACAACGCCGGAAAATATCAAAAAGATCACAATCGCGGTCATAAAGGCGCGGGTCTTGATGCGGCGGCGCGCGGCGTCAAAGGCGCGTTCGGTCAGGTTGGAAAACCGCAAGCGGCTCGCGCTTTCATGGGTATAGGCTTGGATGGTTTGGGCGGCTTGCAAGGTTTCTGATGCATTGCCCGAACTTTCCGC
>CAZBBZ010000066.1:0-10611 GCA_964489925.1 uncultured Rhodobacterales bacterium | reverse complement strand
GCTCTGTTAGAATGACAAAAGAACAGGCGAGGCGCTCGATCAATGTGATCTTAACGAGTGGTCTGAATGATCTGGGAAATTGGGGGCCAAATGCGCCCTAGGTTTTGTTAACACTTTTGGCGAATACGCGGACAGGAAGGGTCAATTTGGTAAGGGTCTGTTAAGGAGTTTTCAAAAAGTGCTGCACCAGATGTGTACAGCTTGTGTACGGGATGTGTCTCTTAAGAAAGACCTGTAACTCATTGATAGTTTTATCTTTAATTTCCAAAATCACTCATAATACGTCGAATAAAGTTTTTTCGGGTCTGTCTTTAACAAAAACTTAACTAGTATCGTTAAGTTTTTCGCCCCCCGCCGAAACCAGCCATCCCGCTGATACGCCGTCGCACTGGTGGTCATTTTTCCAGCCAATAGCACCGGCCTTGGGCGCATCCGACGCGCAAATTCCACATCTTCCATCAAAGGAATGTCGCTAAATCCCCCAAGCGCGCGATAGTCTTTATGGGCGATCAACAGACCTTGATCCCCATAGGGCAGCTTAAACCAACGGCTGCGAAAATTCGCCCAAGCCGCCACAAAACGCGCAGGCAAACTGTTTGCGTCAAACCCCAAATGAAACGCCGCCGGACCGCCCGCTTGTTCCATATGCGCGCGCACCGTGGCGCACCAATCGGGCGGCAATTCACAATCGGCATGCAAGAACAGCAACCACGGGCTTTGCGCCCCGTCTGCCCCCCGCGCCAACTGCCCGCCGCGCCCTTTCGGGCCGATCAACAAATCCGCGCCGGTTTCATCCGCCACCACATCAATCTGATCGTGAGAGCCGCCATCGCTTAAAATCACGCGCGCCACCAATCCCTCGCCCACGCCATCAAAGACCCGCCCCAAACAAGGGCCGATGCGATCCGCGCAATTTAGCGTCGGGATGATGATGGTAAGGGGTGCCGCCATAGCCTATATGTCTGTCAAAGAAGCAGCAAAAGGCCAAGCCCAATGAGCGCCCAACCTACCGGATTTTTGGCAAGTGATCGCAGTGTTTTGCGGATTTCAGGGGCTGAAGCCACGAAGTTCTTGCAAAACCTCGTCACCAACGATGTGCGCGACGATCAGGACGGGCTGATCTACACCGCCTTGCTGACGCCTCAGGGCAAGTATCTGGCCGATTTCTTTCTTGAACATCGTGCAGATCACTGGCTGTTAGATGGCTCTAGCGACCAAATCAGCGACCTGCTGCGCCGGTTAAGCCTTTATAAACTGCGCGCTGATGTGGTGATCGAACCAACGGACCTAAAGGTCTGGATATTTGCAAACGGTCCCGGTTTGCCCGACCCGCGCAATGTGGCCCTTGGGACGCGGTTGATGGGCGACACCGCGCCAGAGTTCGTTCCAAGCGATCCAACCGCCTATACCGCCTTGCGCATTCAACACGCCATCCCTGCCGCGGGGCGCGAGCTGCACCCGGATGATGCCTATATCCTAGAATACGGTTTTGAGCGTTTGAACGGCGTTGATTTTAGAAAAGGCTGCTACGTGGGCCAAGAAGTCACCGCGCGCATGAAACACAAAACCGAGCTGCGCAAAGGTCTGGCACAAGTGTCCCTAAGCGGTGCGGCAAGTGAGGGCGATGAAATCACCAGCAACGGCAAAACCGTTGGTCGGCTTCATTCCATTGCCGGGGACCAAGCGCTTGCCTACCTGCGCTTTGATCGCGCAGGGACGGACATGCAGGCCGGGCAAGCCCAGATCAAGCGGATCGAATAACTTTCACGAACCGATCATGCAGCGCGCCATTGCTGACGATCAAGGCGCCGGGCAGGGCGGCCCCATCGTTTGGATCAATCGGCGTAACCAAAGCACCCGCTTCGCGCGCGATAATCAACCCCGCCGCCACATCCCAAGGCTGAACGCCCTTTTCCCAATAACCTTCATAACGGCCCGCCGCCACATAAGCCAAATCAAGGGCCGCAGCCCCCCAACGACGCACGCCCGCACATTGCGGGGCCAAGACTGCCAGTTGTTTCAGAAACTCTGGCAATGCCGGATTGCCTGCGAAGGGAACGCCTGTGGCAAACACCGATGAAATCATTTCGTTGCGATCAGACACGCGAATACGTTGGTCGTTCATCCAAGCGCCCAATCCGCGCTCGGCTACAAACATCTCGTTCTTAACCGGGTCCAAAATCACGCCAGCGGTGATTTCGCCTTTGTGTTCCAGCGCAATCGAAATCGCCCAATGGGGCATCCCGTGCAGAAAATTCGTGGTGCCATCAAGCGGGTCTACGATCCAACGCCGGGTCGGATCTGCACCGCTGGTTTCCCCACCTTCTTCGCCCAAAATCCCGTAATTTGGCCGCGCCGAGGTCAGTTCTTCGCGAATAATGGCTTCGGCGGCGATATCAGCTTTGCTGACAAAATCACCAGCGGATTTTGATGAGACCTGCAGATGTTCAACTTCGCCAAAATCTTTCAGCAAGCTGCGCGCGGCTTTGCGCGCGGTGGTCATCATCACATTGAGATTGGCGGAAAACGAAGAAGACATGTCTGGATCAGGCTCGCTCTACGTATTCAAATGTCTCGGTGGACACGATGATATCTTCGCCTTCACCAACAAACGGGGGGATCATCACCCGCACGCCATTGTCCAAAACCGCCGGCTTAAAGCTATTGGCCGCTGTTTGACCCTTTACCGCAGGTTCAGTTTCTTCAACCTTACACGTCACGCGCTCTGGCACTTTGGCCGACAAAGCCTCGTCGTCGTAATACTCGATCTGGATCATCATGCCGTCTTGCAAAAACGGGCGACGCTCGCCCAGCATTTCTGCGTCCAGCTCAATTTGTTCGTAAGTATCCGTGTCCATGAACACGAGGTTGCCGTTGTCCTCATACAAAAACTGTTGCTGCTTTTGCTCAAGGCGGACCTTTTCCACCTTATCAGCCGAGCGGAACCGTTCATTCAGCTTAGAGCCATTGCGCAGGTTTTTCATTTCGACCTGCGCAAACGCCCCGCCTTTACCCGGCTTGACGTGACCAACTTTCACCGCGATCCACAGACCGTCGGCATGTTCCAGAATGTTTCCGGGGCGAATTTCATTGCCGTTAATTTTGGGCATGGGCGCGCGACCTCGTTGTCTTGATTGCTAAACTTGCCCGCCTATAGGGCAGCCAGCGCGCAGGGGCAATGATTGCTTGTGCTTTCAAAGGCGGCTGTGGGGGACTTAGTTGCCGTTGGCTTTATGCGCCCAGCCCGGAATCAAGGCGAAGCCGCCGGGCATCGCCAGACCGTCCACAGGGCTGGCGATTTGGCCGGGCTTGGTGCTTCACATGTAAGGTAGGAGGAGTATGGCTGCCATAAAGCGCGCGTTAATAATGCAGGATCGCCATCCCCCGGTCTGGCTACGCGCTTGGCCTAGACGCCGCTCTGGTCTCTAAGCGGACATAGGCAACTTTGGGCGCATGTGTTTTTCACAGCTTAAACGATGGCTCTGGCATGACTTGCAAAAACGTGCATTCACCCGGCCCAATGCGGGCGGCGGTCAAGTCGCCCGAAAACACGCAACCCGTATCAATCGCAATGCGCCCGTCCTTGGCGCTGGGGGCGGATTGCACCGTGTGGCCGAACACCACCCAATTGCCGTCCCGACGTAATTTGGTGACGTTGCGGATCCACAGCAAATCGCGTTTCTCTTGCGCCTCTAGGGGGGTGTCCGGCTCTGCCCCCGCATGGGCCACAAACACATTGCCGCTTTGAAAACTCAGCTCCAAATCGCGAAAAAACTGGATGCGCTCATGGCCCATTGCAGCTTCAAATTCCGCAGAAACCGCTATTTTTTCCGCATCACTTGCCCCTTCTTCAAGGCGCAGATCAAAGCTCCAAAGCGTATCTGTCCCCCCAAGGCGCAACCAGCGGTCCGCTTTGGTCGGTTCATCCAAAAATTTCAGAACATATTCATCATGGTTGCCCATCAGACAGATAAAGCGATCCCCGCGTGCGGCCTTTAGAGCCATCAGCCGATCAATCACCGCTTTGCTTGCCGGACCCCGATCCGTATAATCGCCGACCATCACGATGCGATGATTGTCGATGCCTTGCGCCTTTGCATCGGCATCAATCACCGTAATCATATCCCCCAAAATATCGTCCATGCCATGAATGTCACCCACCGCATAAAAGGTTTCCTCGGGGGCAAGCGGCGCGGTGAATTTTCGGAAAAACATGGAAAGTCGCTATCAATGAGAATGGCGCGGGCAATATGTGTGACGCAGCACTAAACCCGCATACACCCGCGCAACTACGCATTCAAATTGTTATTTCGCGGCTCACCTGAATGTTAAACCGCGCCCGGATCGCGTCATCGCTGGCTTGGTCAAACCGGACCGAGGACGGGCGCGACAGAATCTCATCTTTGCGCGTGGTCGCCATTTTGACCAAATCGGGCTTATCAACTTCGGCCCATTCTTTCGGGCTCGTCCGATCTGCAATGCTGGGGTAAACATATTCGCTTTGCATCAGCCCCAGCGTTTGCGCGTGACCCAAATAATGCCCCGGCCCCTCAAGACAAACCTCGCGCATCACCTCGATCGACACCGTGTCCTCATTCACATCAATCCCGCGCACACAGCGCAGGGCTTGGCCCAAAAGATCATCGCCCAAGATCAGGCTTTCATGGCAAAACCCCAGCAATGACGCATGCATGCCCGCCGCCTCATAGACCATGTTCAAACCCGACAGCCCGGCCATCACATTGGACATCGCCTGTTCCCAGCCCGCTTGCATATCCGGCAATTTGGCATCTGCAATCCCGGCCGCCGCACCTCCCGACAGCCCATAATAGCGGTGCATCTGCGCACAGCCCGAGGTCAGCAAAGCCTGCTCGCCCGAGCCCCCCGACATCGCGCCAGAGCGCAAATCCGACACAAACGGCCAAGTGCCAAACACCGCCGGATGCCCCGGCTTTAGCGCCTGCACGTAAAACATGCCCGCCAAACATTCCGCCGTGGCTTGCACGATGGAGGCTGCAATCGGGGCAGGGGACGTGGCCCCCGCTTGGCCCGCTGACAGCAACAAAACCGGCATGCCACCGCGAATACAGGCCTCCATGGTTTCGCAGCTTTCGGTCGCGAACTTCATCGGCGGGACCACAAAGCAGTTCGAGTTCGACACAAAGGGGCGCGCGCGCCACGCATCCTCGCCCCCTGCAATCATGTGCAACAGCTCAAACAGATCATCCACGAAATCCGGCTCGCTGATCGAGGTGCCGATATGTTTCGTCGTCCCCGCACAACAGGCGTAGATGGTGTTGATATCCATATCCCGGTTGTTCTCGATATCCCGCGCCACCATGGGGCGTTGGAAAAAATGCAAATTATCAAGGGTTTGCACGATTTTGGCCGCATCGTACAAATCTTGCAGCGTGCTTTCCCGGTAATTGCGCCCTTCCACATCCACCATATGCACCGCCGCACCCGCCGTGCCGTAATGCACTTTGTTACCGCTTAAATGCAGATCATGCTGCGGATCGCGCCCCATCAAGGTGATATCGCGCGCCGCCGTGCCAAGCGCATCTTCGATCAGATCGCGTGAAAACCGCAAGCGCCCATCTGCGCCAAGTTCTGCGCCCGCAGCCGTCATCGCCTCCACCCCTGACGGGGGCGCATCTGCCAGCCCGATTTCAGCCAAGGCTTTCAAAGCAGCTTCATTGATCCGCTCGCATTGCGCTTGGGTCAGCGGGTTATACGTCCCGCCTTCAAGACCGGGGCGCACTGGGCGTTTTGCCGCTTCTAACGGGGCGGCGCGTAAGGCTTGTCTAGCCGCGCGGCCCCCTGCGCGACGTGCGCGCGGTTGAGTTTGTTCCATATAAGTTATCCTGTTGAGACATCATCCAATTTTCTGTTCTCAACAGAGGCGGAGACCCCCGCGCCGCGCGCCCACGGCACGCCCCAATGGTCAGACTAACCATGCAAGAAATGCACCAATCGTCCATTCATCGTTTCCCTATATCGCCCGCGCATGTTTGCGTCTTGGCTTTCTCCCTATTTTGGAACTGTAGAGGAAAGAAATTTCAAATCCATAAAATTCAACCGCCACGCCTGTTGCGCGCGCGATCAAAGCGTGGCGGCGATTTCTTTAATGACGTTCAAGCCAAATTCCACATCTGCCTGCGTCGTATCAAATTGCCCAACGGTCATGCGGATCACGTAGCGCCCTTTGTGCATGGTTTGGGTCAAATAAATCCGCCCATCCGCGTTGATCGCTTCCAGCAACGCCTCTGTGGTCGCGGCGTCCTTATAGGCGAAGGTGAACAGGGCAAGGCGCGAGGGTGTGACGATCTCAAATCCCTCGCTTGTGCTTAGGTTTGCCTCGGCCAGTTCGGTCCAAGCCACATGGTTACGTATCCGGCGCCGCAAGTCCTCTAGCCCATGGGCGCGCAACATGAACCACAGCTTGAGCGCGCGAAACCGTCGTCCCAGCGGCACGGTCCATTCAGAGAAATTGATAATATCCTCATGACCTGCCGTTTCCAGATAAGACGGGCGCAACCCTAGCGTTTTCACCTGCGGCGTTGGGTCCGCCAAAAACTGGATCGAACAATCAAAATTCGCGCCCAGCCATTTATGCGGGTTAAAGACGATGCTATCCGCAGCTTCCACCCCGGCCCAAAGCGCGCGAAACTCTGGCGCGATCATCGCTGACCCGGCCCAAGCCGCATCCACATGGGTATAAAGCCCCTCGCGTTTGGCCAATTCCAAAGTCGCGGCCACATCATCAAACGCGCCCGTCGCCGTGCCACCGCAACACAGCACGATGCCAGCGGGCAAATGCCCCGCCGCGCGATCATCTGCAATCGCGCGCGCCAAAGCTTCCACATCCATTGCGCCAGTGTCGCGCGAGTTGAGCTTCACCAAATTATTCTGCCCAAGCCCGGCCACACGCATGGCTTTATCGACCGAGGAATGCGTTTCCACACTCGCATAAACCCGCAACCGTGGCCCCCCCGCCAAGCCATCGTGCAACCCCGCCCAATCCAGCGCGCGCTCGCGCATAGTCAGGATCGCGCAAAGCGTCGCCGTTGATGCACTGTCTTGGATCGTGCCAACAAAGCCGCTCGGCAAGCCCACCGCTTGGCGCAACCAATCGACCATTTTGATCTCGATCTCTGTGGCCGCCGGTGATGTCTGCCACAGCATACATTGCGCGGACATGGCATTGGCAAGCTGCTCGGCCAGCATGGACGCGGGCGAGGCATTGGACGGAAAATAAGCAAAGAAGCGCGGATGCTGCCAATGGGTCATCCCGTTTGGCACGATGGCCTCAAAGTCCGCGAAAATCTCCTCCATCGGGGCGGCCCCTTCTGGCGGGCCATCCTCTAACTGGGCAGCAATATCGCCGGGATTTACTTGAGGGCGCACCGGGCGGTCCCGCAAATTCGCGTGATAATCCCGCGTCCAAGCGGCGGCTTTGGCGGCCCATTTAGGAAGGTCGTCGTGGTTCACTTGATGTCTCCGTCCTGCAGCAACGCGCCATGTGGCAATCACACAGCCCAAGTTTCGCCCCATTTTTCACAAAGCTTTTGAGTGAAATTGAAGGTTTAACCCCGGCTTCATGGCTTTTCTTCCATGATCCAGAGCCAAGGGGCAAGTGCGCGCCGAAATCACCGGCGAAGCGATCAAAGCGAGAGGAGTTTAAGGATGAGCAAAGAAATCGAATTGATGATGCAGGGCCAAGGCTTAACCACCGCCGAAATCACCTATCGAATGCCGGATTTTCGATCCGTTTTGCAAACATTCGTCTGGCAAGACTATGATTTAGCGCCGCGCTTTCCGAAACTATCCGAGTTCCTAGAGTTCTGGCGCGCAGAACTTGATGGCCCGCTTCATTCCGTGCGTTACTCCCATCAAAAACTGATCCGCGCAGGCGAATGGCGCAATGTCTGCGGCGAGTTTGTGGTGCACTAGGTTTGTTTTCCGGCGGCAAGGAATGCGTCCACCGCATCCCCGGAAACACCTCCAAGTGCTGAAAAATCCCCGGCCTCAAGCACGCTTTTGGCCGCGTCAATCATCGCCTTATGGGTCGCGCGTGCCAAAGCGCTGCCCAAAGAAATGCGCGCTGCCCCGGCCTGTGCCATCTGAGCTTGCGTGACCTTTGTAAACGAGCCCGCCGCCAGCACATTCACAGGCTTTTTGGTCGCCGCGCAAATCGCGCGCAAGCCTTCCAAATCAGGGGGCAGGGGGACGTAAATACAATCCGCCCCCGCATCATCAAAGGCACGCACGCGCCTTAGCGCCTCGGCCATATCGTAGGTGCCGTTCATCACGCCATCCGCCCGCGCGGTCAGGACAAAATCATCGCGCAAAGCCCGCGCCGCCGCAGCCCCTGCCGCAATCCGCTCAACCGCCAGATCAAACGGGTAGGCGGCGTTTGACGGAAACTCCGTGTCTTCGATCCCGCATCCGGCAAGACCAATCTCACCAGAAAGGCGCACGGTTTCAGCAACATCATCGGGGCTGTCCCCAAAGCCATTTTCAAAATCTCCGTTCACCGGCAGACCTGTCGCTTGGGCCAAGTCCTGCGCGTGGGTCAGCGCCTCGTCCCGGCTGATGGTGCCCATATCTGGCCGCCCCAACGTAAAGGCATGCGCCGCTGATGATGTCGCCAGCGCCTGCGCGCCCAAGGCCGCTAACACCTGCGCGCTGCCTTTGTCCCAAGCGTTTGCCAGCACAAAAGGGGCGCCCGGTTTATGCAAATCGCGAAATCGGCTCATGGGGTTTGTGCGCCTTTTATCGTTTCGATCAAATCTTGGCCAAGTGGATCAGCGAACTCTAGGGCAAGCTTATAGTAAACAAGACAAAACAGGATTGTCAGCAAGTTACCGATCAAAAAATAGTTCTTGGATTGATCCGAATGGTCCCCTTCATGGGTCAGACGATTGGCCAGTTTTAATGCCGCAAACACCGTCAAAATTCCGGCAAGATCAATGAACAGGCCAAATGTGACCACCAAGCGTTCCAAGACCCCTTTCAAAACTTCGGTACCCGGCGATCGTCCGGGGCGGTCTTTGTCCGTGGAAAACAGGTTCGCCTCGTGTTTGAACACGTCAAACCGCCGCCGCAAAAACTCAAAGATCAGAAAAGCAAAGACTTCGCCGATGATAAAAATGGTGGCAAAACCGACGAAAGTGGCGCTCATGGGCTTGGCCCGTCGATAAGGGCGGCCAATCCATGCAAAGCTTGCGCAAGTGCGGCGTATTCTTCGATCATTAATGTGTCTCGCCGTCGATAAACAGAACTGGTGTCGCGCTTGTGCGTTTGGGCCACCGTGCGAATATCCGCATCAGAAAGCAAGTCCAAGATCAGCGCGAAATCTTTCGGATTCCAAGTTTTTGAAATGCCAAAAAGCCCAATCGCCGTGTCATGGATAATTTTCGCAATCAAAGGCCGATCATCAAGATGAACTTGCAGTTTTGGACGATCCCGCGCCTTGCTCGACAACATTTTGCGCGCATGGGTCAAAGCGGGGCCAAGCATGCCATAGGCAATATCGGGATTGATCGCCGTGTCGATTTGCCCTTGTACCCAAGAATAGCGCAGCTCGATTTCCGCGTTCTTAAGCCATTGTTTTTCAAGGTAAAGCATGATCGAAACCGCCGCTTTTGCATCCCGAGCAACCCCTTGAAATTCATCCCCCAAGGTCACCGTAAGGGGCGACAGCAAGTCTTGTTTGAACGCAGTATTGGTGCGCTTAATCAGATCGGCCAGGCGGTTCGCCAGTTGTTCGGAGGCTTTGTCCGAACTGGCGATGATGTCGCCCATAAGGATGTGATAGTTTGGTTCTGACGTATTTGACATGAGGTCATAAATGCAGAAAAATTACACAATGTCAAATAGTGCAGAAAATATGCACTAAATTAAAAGGTGCAAAAATAGTGCACTTAAACCTTCGTCCGCTCTGACTTCGGATCATACATCGGGCGCAAGCTTGCCTCGGCTTTCACCCGCGTGCCTGCCACTTCGATTTCATACGCAGACCCAAGCACCTCTGCCGCAGTTTCCCCCGCGCAAGGCACATAGCCCAAACCAATCGCACCGCCCAAACTATGCCCATAGTTGCCCGAAGAAATATAGCCGACGAAATCACCATTGCGCAGGATCGGCTCGTTGTGAAACAGCAGCGGTTCCGGGTCGCTCAGGCGGAATTGTAGCAGCCGATTTTGCAAACCCTCATCCCGTTTGCGCTCTACCGCGTCATAGCCAATAAAATCCGTCTTATCCTTGGCAACCGCAAAGCCCAAACCAGCCTCCAGCACATGATCTTCGCAAGTAATATCATGGCCGAAGTGACGATAGGCTTTTTCGATGCGCGCACTATCCATCATGTGCATCCCGCAAAGCTTGAGCCCCAGATCCGCTCCGGCCTCTGTGATCGTTTCAAAAATATGGCCTGCAAATTCGCTGGGGCAATAAATCTCCCAGCCCAGTTCGCCCACATAAGACACCCGATGCGCCCGCGCGATGCCAAGGCCCAACTCAATCTCTTGAAACGTGCCAAACGGATTTGTGTCATTGGAAAAATCAGCAGGAGACACCGCCTGCATCAAGGCCCGCGCTTTTGGACCC
>CAZBBZ010000065.1:0-10626 GCA_964489925.1 uncultured Rhodobacterales bacterium | reverse complement strand
GGCATCGTTTGAAGTCGCTCACGGGATGCGGCGCAGTGCTTTAGGGGAAACGAAAGGGGCTGTTTATGCCGTTGGTGGTTCAAAGCTTGGCATGCGGTCAGTTACCATTAGCGACAGTACCGCAAGCTATAGCGGTGGCGGCGTTTTCTCTGCCGGAGAGTTAAGTATCGAGAGTTCCACCATTTCAAATAACACAAGTGGCTTTGGTGATGGCGCGGGCATTTATTCTGTAGGCGATCTAGCTATTTCTTATTCCACCGTTTCCAACAATGTGGGCAACGGTATCTACGCTAGCAATGCAATGACCATGTCGAACACCACAGTTGTCGGCAACGGAACTTCAGATTTCAATGGCGGCGGCGTTGTTGCAGCTGTTGGTTCGAGAATTGTCAACTCTACAATCACGGGTAATACTGCCGACAGTGCCGGCGGTTTGTTGGTTTACGCTGGTGACAGCGAGGAAAAAGTGACCTTGCTCAACACTATTGTTTTGGGGAATACGGCTAACAGCAATGTGGATGTTCATGGCGTGACCGAGCTTCCAGATTCTCCCATCTTGTACACGAGCAGCATAACGTCCCAGCAGACAGGGATGTCGCCGGCGCCAGAAACAGTTTTTGCTGAAGTCGATGCAAACGGCGGCGGTGTTTTGGCTGACAATGGTGGCCTTGTTCAGACCGTGGCGCTATTGGCAGATGCCAATAATCCGGCGCTTGATAAATATACCCCTACTTCGTTTGCAGTATCTTTTGAGGTTGGCATGAATGATGCGACCGGAAATGGACGCGGCGTAGATTTGGACGGTGTGGACAATGGCGGTTTTGCGGATGCGGGCGCTTACGAGCTGCAAGCATTGCCAACTGCCGATGAAACCCCAAGCCTTGTTGTCACAACCCTAACGGATGTTGTTGACGCAACAGACGGCGAGACCAGCCTTCGTGAGGCTGTGGCTTTTGCGAATTCTGATGCGGATCAGTCTGACATTACCTTTGCAGATGGGCTTGCGGGCACAATCACGCTGACGGGCGGTGAACTTGCGGTCACATCTGATGTATCCATCGACGGTGACAGCGATGCTGACGGCGAAGGCGACATCACGCTTGATGCGGATAGTGCATCGCGGATCATGTCGTTTGACGGTGGCACCAGCGAAGTTTCGAATATGACGCTGACAAATGGTTCGGTCGAAGAAGCAAACGGCGGCGCTATTTTCTCGTCGGCTGTTCTGACGGTCACCAATACCACCTTCACGAATAGTACCGCAGCAAAAGTCAATAGCTTCACTGCTGGGATTGGTGGTGCAATTTATTCGTCTGGAACACTGAACGTTAAAGACTCAACCTTCACCGGCAATGAAGGCGAACTCGGCGGCGGTGCTATCTATACGGTTGGCGCACTGACCATCGAAGATTCGACCTTTTCGGACAATGTGTCCGGAAGTGACGGTGGCGCGGTTGAAGTGAATAACGGCGAAACCACTATTTTGGGATCCGAATTCAACGATAACACAGCAAATAGCTATGGTGGCGGCCTGTACACCAGAAGGGCCGATCTGGTCATTGAAAATTCGGTATTCAATGGCAATTACGCTAGTGACTACGGTGGTGGGTTCGCCGCCACGGGTGGCACTCTAACCGCGACGAACGTTGCCGTGACCGACAACGAGAGCGACAGTTATGGCGGGGGTATCTACGCCGGTGGTGAGACCACGATTGCCGACAGTACAATCACTGGCAACACCTCTTCACAAAACGGTGGCGCGATTTACTTCGAAGACAATGCGACCATTACAAACACGACCATTTCGAACAATACCGCAGCGGGCGGCGGCGGCGCCATCTACACTTATGGTGATGTGCTGGACATTACCGGCTCTACGATCTCGGACAACATTGCGACTGGCGATGTTGGCGGTGGTATCTATAGCTATAACGAGGTGAACGTCACCGATTCCACCATCTCCGGCAACCAAGCCAATGGGTCTGGCGGCGGCATTTACTCCGAAGATGGTCCCGTTACGGTTGTGAACTCGACAGTAGATGGCAACAGCGCCGAAGACTACGGCGGGGGCATTTACACCGGCGGCGATCTAACCCTAACGGGCGCCGTTATCTCCAATAACACCAACAATGATTACGGCGGCGGTGTTTACGTAGGTGGTGCGGCAACGATCTCTGGGTCCGAGTTTAATGGCAATGAATCCACCAGCTACGGCGGCGGACTTTATGCTTCGGATGATGCGACAATCACGGACACGATCTTCACGGATAACAAGAGTGAATACGATGGCGGCGGTCTTTATGTCAGCGGTGTTCTGGAAATGACCGACTCGACCGTGACAAACAACAGCGTGGCCGACGGCAGCGGCGGTGGTCTTTGGTCCTCCGACGATGCGACCATCACAAATACGGTGTTCACTGGGAATTCGGCGTCCGTAAATGGCGGCGGTCTCCACGCTGAAAACCTGACACTCACAAGCTCGACGGTCGCTAACAACACAGCCTCAGGTGCTGGTGGCGGCGTAGAAGCCGACGGCGACCTTACGGTCACAGGTTCGACGATTTCGGGCAACACCGGTAATGGCATCTTTGCGGCAGCAGCCTTGAACGTGATGAATTCCACGATCGTAGGGAATGATGCAAGCGCCTCTACCGGAAATTATGCGAACTTTGGCGGTGGTATCAGTGCCCAGCAAGGTGCGGTGATTACCAATACCACGATCACTGGCAATACTGGCGTTGCAGGCGGTGGCGTGTTCATCCCAGAAAACGCAAACCTTCCCGAGGCTCAGCTCGTTAACAGTATCGTTACGGGGAACACGAGCAACTTCGGCACTGATGTATTTGCTGAAAGTGAAATCGGGATAACCGTGCTGACGGCTACAAACAGCGTTGTCAGTGTTGCGGATGCTTCTACTGTTTTCGCATCTGTTGATGCAAACGGCGCCGGTGTTCTGGCGGACAACGGTGGCAACGTTCAAACCGTCGCGCTCAAAGACGATGCGTCCAACCCAGCGCTGGACGTCGGCACAAGCGCTGAAGAGTACGATGCAGCAGGCAACGCCCGCGATGTCGATCAGACCAATGCCGATAATGGCGGCACGGTAGATGCGGGCGCGCTTGAGCTGCAAACCCAAGCAGTACCCCCGGCAGAGCCAGAGCTTCCAGCAGACTTCGATCTTGTGCTTGATACACAAGAAACAGGAAGTTGGGGCCACCGGTTCAACGGTGAAACCGATGATGACGGGACGATCATTGCATCCTTTGAAGGCACTGGTTCAGATTTGGTCTTGGATCTTCAGGGCTTTGACATCGACTATGATACTGAAGTCGAGCTGTTCTTGAACGGTGTTTCGATTGGGTTTCTTGATGAAGGTGTCAACAATGGTACCGAAGCATTCACCATTGCAATTGCGGCCGGTGACCAGCTGACCGGGGACAACACCATCAAGTTCCAAAACAAGAGCCCTGCATGGAAATGGGGCGTCACTGATTTACTGCTAACAGAAGGCCAACCCCCTGCTGACAATGCTTTGGAGTTGGATACGATTGAAACTGCGAGCTTCGGCAAAGGCTTTAACGGCACCAGAGATGACGACGGCAAGGTTTCGTTTGGGTTTGAAAAGACTGATACAGACTTGGTTTTGGACTTCAAAGGCTTTGACATTGATACTGACGAAGAACTTGAAGTGCTGATCAATGACGTGTCGCAAGGCTTCTTGATGAATGGCGCAAACAACGGCCTGTCTACCTATCAGGTTGCGGTCGCTGCTGAAGATCAGGTTGAAGGCGAAAACACCGTTGAGTTCCTGAATACCAACGAAAAGTACAAATGGGGCGTCACCGATTTGGTGCTTTCAGAAGGGCAACCATCGACTGCCGACTTCACCCTTGAAGTTGGGACAGCCGATACTGGCAACTACGGAAACCGCTTCAATGGAACCAGCGATACTGATGGTCGAGTCACCTTTGGGTTCGAAAAGTCTGACGAGGATGTTGAACTGTCGTTCAAAGGCTTTGACATCGATTTTGGTTACGAACTTGAATGGTTCTTGAACGGCACGTCGCAAGGCGACTTGCAAGTCGGTGCTGACAACGACTTAGCGGACTATATGTTCGAAATCGCAGCGGCTGATCAAGTCGAAGGCGAAAACGTCATTGCCTTTGAAAACCATAAGTCCAACTGGACTTGGGGCGTGACTGACTTGCTGATTTCCCCAGCCGATACCCTCGAAATCTAAAAACCCAATACGTCTAAAAACAAAGCACGCGGTTCGCCGCGTGCTTTTTTGATTCTAAAAGTTGCTTTTCAAGACTTTTGCATTGCGGGCGTTGTATTTGTTTAGAAACCCCATCGGGCGCCTTAACAAGAAAAATTGCGCCTGCAACGAACGGTAGAATTAAGGAATAAGGTACAAGAATTGGAATAATTGCCCAATGGCCGCTATTGGCCGCTCCCAACAATCTGGTAGTCCTTAATGGACCTGCTATTTCTAGGGGCTGAAGCGCTAGCTTTCGATCAACCAAGCGTTTTCAAAAACCTGTCCTCAATCGGGTTCGCTGATGATCCCTGTCTGCGTATGGCACCGAGTGGGCGTCGAAATTGCGGGTGGTCGAAGTCGAGGAACACGAGGCGGTCTTCTAGGTAGGACGCTGTCGTGGCCCGCGGCAGCGTCGTTATGAGGTCGGTGTCTGCGACAATCTCTAGCACTGAGCGGATCGAATCCGTTTCACAGACGATATGCATTGACGCGACACCAGAGGCCATCATCGCAGCTTCGGTTTGTTGTCGCAAAAGACTGCCGCGCGAATGTGCCAGCCAGACCTGCGCTTCCAAGTCCGAGGGCATCACCTGTTTGCGCAGCGCAAGCGGATGTCCGGCGCGACACATAATGCCCACGCGGTCTTCGATTAGCGGTTCAAAATTCAAGCTTTCAGATAGATCCGCAAGATTTTGGGGGCCCAGCACCAAATCCACCTGCCCACGCTCCAGCATCGTGCGCAGCTCGTGCACAAGCCCTGTGCGCATCTCAACCACGCAATTGGGATTTTGGCGAATAAAGCGCGCCATGGCACTGCTCAGGAACCGCCCCGCCACAATGGGCGGCGCCCCGATCCGCAGCTCGCCAACCGCGCCCTGGGCTGACTGCTCGGCCAAAACGCTGGCTTGTTCTTCCGCCAGTCGGATGGCCTGACCGTTCCGCGACAACCGCAGGCCCAAGGCATTCGGCACCGATTTGCGGCCGTCGCGATTAAACAGTGTGGCGCCCAGCCGTTCCTCCAAGGTCTTCATGTTCCGACTAAGTGCCGGTTGCGTCAGCCCCAACCGATCCGCAGCGATTTGGAATGATCCGGCCTCCACAATGGCCGAGAGTTGGGCGAGGTGCTTGGGGTCGAGTTTCATAGCAATATTTTATCTTACCTGTCTGATCTTTGATTATATCAAATGAATACCCTCTGCTAGGCTGACAAAAAACTAAGGGAGGACTCCGTGTTCAATTTCAAAAAAATTGCAGCCGCTGCTGCGATCCTGGCAACCGCTGCCTTTGCGCCCGCCGTTGCCACTGCACAAATTTTCAAGGGTGAAACCGCCGGTGTTGGCGATCCCGTCCACACGATGTTCGTGACCTTTGCGAACCAAGCGGGCAAAGCTGGGGTAGAAATTCAGGTCAACGCGGGCCAGACGCTGACCAAGTCGATGCTCAAAGGCGGACGGCAAGAGATTGACTTTTTCTCAACCGTGCCATCGTTGGTGAACCTGATGAACAACCAAGCGCGCATGTACGAGAAGGTTGAGGATGCCAAGGCCGCTGCCGGCGAGCTTCGTTCAATCCTGGGCTTTAAAGCGGGCGCTTACCACCCCGTAACACTGGCCGGATCGGGCATTGAGACTTGGGAAGACCTGAAGGGCAAGACTGTCTTTACCGGCCCGCCTGCTGGGTCCGCGTCGGCCACGTCCGAGGCTTTGATCAAGATCATCACCGGCTATGAGGCGGGCACCGACTATACCGCCGTGCGTCTAAGCTGGGGCGAAGGCTATGCCGCCCTTGCGGACAACAAGATCGACATGATGGTGCGCCCGGCTGAAATCGGCTCGTCCAAGATCGAACAGTTCGGTCTGTCTGGCGAGTTTCGCGTGCTTTCTATCCCGCAAGAGGTTGTTGGATCAGAGGCCATGCAGGCGCTCTTCGGACGTCCCGGTCGCGGCATGCTGCAGTTTGACGGTGGCGTCTACAAAGGCCAGCTGACCAGCGGCGGCATCACGGCGCTTGGGTTCACTCAGTTTGTCGGCACTCATTCGGGCGTTGCTGATGATGTGGTTTACAAAGCCACCAAGGCGTTTTGGGAGAATTTGGACGACGTGCACGCCACGGCGTTTTTCCTGAAGGAAGTCACACCAGAAACCGCTTTCACATCCGTGAACGTGCCGCTGCACCCCGGTGCCGCGAAATATTACGAAGAAGCTGGCATCGCCATTCCCGAAGCGCTTCGTCCGTAACCAACTGATTGGGGGGGATCGCAGATTGTGATCCTCCCTCTCTTAGATTTCCGCACGGGAACAATTTGATGACCGCACAGACATCGCCGTCGGGCGGCATTGGCAAGCTGTATTTGCTCTTGTCAGCGCTCGCTTGTTTCGCGCTTGGTGCCATCGCCCTTTACAGCTCTGGCATTGGTCTGGTTGAGCCGAAGTTTCACCGGGCTGCGGGCTTTGCCCTAGCGCTGGTTGTGGGCATTGCGGCATCGCGCAGTAAGCGAATTGAGAAAGGGCAAGGCGCGGGTGGCATGGCGCATCTGGTCCTTGATGCGGTCATGTTGACTGCGGGCCTTTGGGCGATCTGGTCGTTTTTCTTTGTCCAATCCCAAATGGAAACCGCACTTTACGACGTGACTCGCGCGGATGCTTGGCCTGCCTTAGCAGGGCTTGTGGTGTTCCTAGAGCTTTGCCGCAGGCTTTGGGGATGGGGGCTATTCGGCGTAGGCGCCTTTGGCGTGCTCTATCTGTTATGGGGACAAGACCTGCCGGGCATCTTGGCCCATTCCGGCTTTTCCCTAAAAGAAGTGGCCGAGGCGCTTTGGTATAACACCAACAAGGGCGTCTTCGGGTCGATCACCAATATCGTCCTATCGACGGTGTTTATCTTCATCATTTTCGGCGTGCTGTTAGAGGGCACCGGCGCAGGCGATACGTTGCTGAAATTCGCTTTCCTCGCCACCCGCCGCACGCGCGGCGGGCCGGCCCATGCTGCGATCTTGGCCTCGTCGATGTTCGGCACGATGTCAGGCTCTACGGTCGCCAATATCGTCGGCACCGGCACATTCACCATCCCGATGATCAAAAAGCGTGGCTTTTCTCCGACCTTTGCGGCGGGGATTGAGGCGACGGCATCCTCGGGCGGGCAAATCATGCCGCCCATCATGGGGGCGGCGGCGCTTGTCATGGCTGACCTGACGGGCGTCGGTTACCTGAACATCATCGTGGCCGCCCTGGTCCCCGCGCTCTTCTACTATTTCAGCCTGTTCGCCGCCGTGACGGTCGAGTCGCGCAGGCAGGGCATTGAGGTTCAACCCCTGTCGGTTGACGACCAAATCACACGGGTCGACGTGATCAATTCGATCATGTTTCTCGGCCCCATCATAACTATCGTTGGGTCACTGTTTGCCGGATACTCCACCTCCGCCGCTGGCTTTTATGCGGTCGTCGCACTGTTGATCTTATCTATCATCAATCCGGACGTGCGTGCCGATCCGCTGCGCATTTGGCGCTCTTTCCTTAAGGGGGCACAATCCGGGGCCACGCTGCTGATCGCCATTGCCGCTATCGGCGTTCTTGTCGGCTCGCTCGACTCCACAGGTCTCGGCCTGAAACTCGCCAACGTGATTGCCGAGATCAGAGGCGAGAGCCTGTTCTCGGCACTTTTGGTTGCCATGCTGGGCGCACTTGTCTTGGGCATGGGGATGCCAACGCTGCCCGCCTATCTGATCATCATCCTCGTCATGGGCCCGGCCATTCAGGCACTTGGCGTCTCAATGCTGACCGCGCATATGTTTGTCTTCTACTACGGCGTGGCCTCTTCCCTGACGCCGCCCGTCGCCATTGCGGCTTATGCCGCCGCGCCCATTGCGGGGGCGAACCCCTTGATGACCGCCTTCATGTCGTTTCGCCTTGGCATGGCGAAGTTCATCATCCCCTTCGTCTTTGCCTTTTATCCAACCATCCTGATCATCGAAGAGTTCAGCCTGCTGGCTTTCCTATGGATCGTTGCGCGCACCTGTTTTTGCATCTGGTTGTTTTCCTCGGCCCTGTCCGCCTATGACCGCCGCAAGTTGACCATCCCCGAGATCATCGCCCGGTTCATCGTGGCCTTCACAATGCTGGCGCTTGATCCTGCGATCCATGTGCCCGCAATCTTAATCGGCATCGCCCTGATCGCTTGGGACATCCGTGCGGCGGGCACCACCGACCAAAGCAAGGAGGTCCGTTCGTGACCAAACGTCCAAACTTCCTCTTTATCATCACCGACCAACATCGCGCCGATCATCTGGGCTGCACTGGCAACAAGATCGTTCAGACCCCAAACATCGACGGAATCGCGGCCAAGGGCACGCGGTGGGATCGGTTCTATGTCGCCAATCCGATCTGCATGCCGAACCGCGCCTCAATCATGACCGGGCGGATGTGTTCGGCCCATGGCGCGCGGCACAACGGCATCCCGCTGTCCAAGGACCACACGACGTTTGTCGAACTTTTGCGTGACGCAGGCTACAGCACCGGCCTAATCGGGAAGTCGCATTTGCAGAGCTTCACCGGCTTGCCTGCAACCAATAAGTTCGAGCCTGCGGAAGGGATGCACGCCCCAAGCCCGCATTTGCGCGATGCGAAAAAGAACAACAGGCAAACGCCTGACTATGATCTAGAGGTCGTACCCAAATGGGATCGCCCATTGGCGGAACGTATGGATAGCGACTTCTATGGTTTTGAACATGTGGAGGTTGCCGCAGATCACGCGGATCAAGCCTCTGGCGATTATTTGCTCTGGGCCAAGCAACAGCGCGCGGATTTTGAGCAATTGGTCGGGCCGCAGAACGCGCTGCCAGACGACCGCACCGATACACCACAAGCGTGGCGTACGGCCGTGCCTGAAGAGCTCTATTCAACCAATTGGATCGCGAATCGAAGCGAGGCTTGGCTGGCGGATCAGGCCCAAAACGACACGCCCTTCTTTTTGCAGATGTCATTTCCCGACCCGCATCATCCCTTCACCCCGCCGGGCCGTTATTGGGACATGTACGACCCGGCAGATATCGACCTGCCCGACAGCTTTAATCGCGGTGACTTGCCCCCGATCAAGGCGATGCAAGCGGCGATGAAAAACGGCAGTGACCCGCGCGACAACCAGAACCCCTTTGCGGTGACAGAGGATGAGGCGCGATCGATCATTGCCCTCACCTACGGCATGATTACGATGATTGATGACGCCATCGGGCGCGTTCTAAAGCAGTTGGATGATCTTGGATTGGCCGAGGATACCATCGTGATTTTCACCTCGGACCACGGCGATTATATGGGCGACCATGGGCTGATGCTAAAGCTGCTGCTGCACTATCAGGGTCTGATCCGGGTGCCCTTTATCTGGCACGACCCCACATCGCCGGCCAATGGGCGGGTGGAGCCGGGCCTCGCGTCCTCTATCGATATAGCCGCCACGATCCTAGCGCGTGCGGGCATTCAACCCTATAACGGGTTGCAAGGCCGTGATCTTCATTCCACAAAGCCGCCCGAGGCGGTGATTATAGAAGAAGACAGCCAACGCGCCATGACCGGTTTTGAGCGCCCGCAACGCATTAGAACCATCGTGACAAACCAATACCGTATGTCACTGCGCGAGGGCGAGCATTGGGACGAGCTCTATGATTTGTCGTCTGATCCAGGCGAAGTTGAAAACCTATACGATCAAGCTGCGGGGCAAAGGCCCCAACAAGAACTGACCGAAATCATGCTACGACGCATGATCGAGTTGCAAGACCGATCGCCGCTACCCGGTTACAGGGCATGATAGTGGCGATACGCAGCAAAACGCGATCCGAAATTAGCTTTCTGGAATGCCTGTTGGACATCTTACAATCATTTCAGGCGGATGGTCTGACGGTGGTCTAGGTATCTATTTTTCGGGGCGAATTGGAGGAAATTTTTGGAATTTCATTTTTGGTTCCGAACTATGGAGATGAAAGTTCGGGTTCTGATACAGTAATTTGCTAAATGTCTGCTTTCGTGACCGCATCCGCAGCATTTCCGACTCTTTACTAGTGTCCGGTTTTGGCCGTTCGCTTCGTCTCAAACAAAAAATCAAAAACAGCCGTTTGCGACACTCCAAGGTCTAAATCAGACCTATGTGTCCCAAAACTTAAAACTATCTGTCATCTCACATGATTTGTGGGGCGACACATAGTTTTACCTTTGCTTGACCGCTAAGTTGTTGATTTCTATTCGCCTAGCTTAACTGACGCGCAGTAGTATTTCCTTTCACGACTCAAAGCATTGCCTTGCGCAATAATCGTTCGAAGGTCGGCTTAGAGCCCAATTTGACCAATGCTGCAATGTGCATGAAGGTCTGCAATGGCGCAG
>CAZBBZ010000064.1:0-10803 GCA_964489925.1 uncultured Rhodobacterales bacterium | reverse complement strand
GTTGCAGGTTGAGGGTAAGAAAATGTCCAAGTCTTTGGGCAATTTCTTTACCGTGCGCGATTTGCTGGATCAGGGCTATCCGGGCGAAGTGATCCGTTTTGTGCTCTTGTCCACGCAATATTCAAAGCCAATGGACTGGACCGAAAAAAAGGCGGCAGAAGCCGAAGCCACCTTGCGCAAATGGCGCGGGATCATCGCGGATGTACCGCAGATTGATAAGCTGCCAAGCGCGGTTCTAAAACCGGTGTCTGATGATCTGAATACACCGGGTGCGATCACCGCTTTGCATAAAATAGCGGCCCATGAACCCGAAGCCTTGGCCGCCTCCGCTTTGCTATTGGGGCTGCTGGGGGATGATCTGGGCGGTTGGGAAAATGCCAGCGGTGATGCGTCTGACTTGATCGAAACGCTCTTGGCAGAACGTGTTTCAGCGCGCGCCAATAAAGACTTCGCACGCGCAGATGCGATCCGCGATGCCTTCACAGCGGCAGGGGTCGAAGTGCGCGACGGGGCGGATGGCGCAACATGGTCGCTGAAACCGGGCTTTGACGCCACAAAGCTTGAAGGATTGTAAGATGTCCAAAACCAAACTTTCCCTGTTTGATACGACCCTGCGCGACGGCCAGCAAACGCAAGGTGTCGATTTTTCTGCCGATGATAAACGCCGCATCGCCGAAGCGCTCGACCATCTAGGCCTTGATTATATCGAAGGTGGCTGGCCCGGTGCCAATCCGACCGACAGCGATTTTTTTAACGCGCCGCCAAAGATCACCACCTCGAC
Organism: uncultured Rhodobacterales bacterium; assembly: GCA_964489925.1. Classification (GTDB taxonomy): domain Bacteria; phylum Pseudomonadota; class Alphaproteobacteria; order Rhodobacterales; family Rhodobacteraceae; genus CAYLLD01. The sequence goes on along the minus strand of CAZBBZ010000064.1, from coordinate 10,022 downwards.
CTTTACTGCATTTGGCATGACCAAACGGGCCGGGCGTTCGGCGGAAAACGACGATGTGCTGGCCGCTGTCATCAATGCAAACACCCCGGCGGTTTGTTTGGTTGGCAAAAGCCACGACTTTCACGTCACCAAGGCGCTCGGCATCACGCTGGAAGAAAACCTAGAAGCAATCGAAGGCTCTTTTGCCCATCTTGCCAAGCTGGGTCGCGAAGCACTTTATGACGCGGAACACTTCTTTGATGGCTATAAGGCGAACCCTGCTTACGCGCTTGATTGCCTGAAGGCGGCGTTCAACAACGGCGCGCGCTGGATTGTGCTGTGTGACACCAATGGCGGCACGCTGCCCCATGAGGTTGGCGAGATCACGCATGAGGTTTGCAAACATATTCCCGGCGATCATGTTGGCATCCATACCCATGACGACACGGGCCAAGCGGTCGCCTGTTCTTTGGCCGCCGTTGATGCAGGGGCGCGGCAAATCCAAGGGACGCTAAACGGTTTGGGCGAGCGCTGCGGCAATGCCAACCTGACCTCGATCATCCCTACCTTGCTTTTGAAAGAGCCTTATAAATCCACCTTTGAAACGGGCGTATCAGAATCCGGTCTGATCGACCTAACCCGGCTTAGCCGGATGCTCGATGATATTTTGAACCGGGTCGCCAATGCCCATGCGCCCTATGTGGGTCATTCGGCCTTCGCGCATAAAGCGGGCTTGCACGCCAGCGCGATCCTGAAAGACCCTAGCACTTATGAACATGTATCCCCCGATGCGGTGGGCAATCGGCGCATCATCCCGATGTCAAACCAAGCCGGGCAGTCAAATCTGCGCCGCTCTTTGGCGGAATGCGGGCTAGAGGTCGAAAAAGGCGATCCGCGTCTGGCGCGTATTTTAGAACAAATAAAAGAACGCGAAGATCGCGGTTATGCCTATGACAGCGCTTTGGCAAGCTTCGAGTTAGTCGCGCGCAAAGAACTTAACATGTTACCTAAGTTTTTTGATGTGGAACGCTACCGCGTCAGTGTCGAACGCCGCCGCAACGCGCGCGACGAGATGATAACCGTGTCCGAAGCGGTGGTTGTGGTCAATGTGAAGGGCGAACGCATGATGAGCGTTTCTGAAAGCCGCGATCATGAAACCGACACTGATCAAGGTCCGGTGAACGCGCTCAGCCGCGCCCTTGCCAAAGACCTCGGCCCGTTTCAGCAGTACATCCAAGACATTGATCTGGTCGATTTTCGCGTGCGCATCACCAATGGCGGCACCGAAGCCGTGACCCGCGTTATCATCGACAGCCAAGACAGCGAAGGGCGGCAATGGTCGACGGTTGGCGTGTCTGCCAATATCGTTGATGCAAGTTTCCAAGCGCTGTTGGACGCGATCAATTGGAAGCTGATCCGCGACGGGGCTGGGAGCTAGGGCCATGAGCGTTGACGCCTGCGCAGCACTTGTTCAAGCGGGCGATCCCTTGCGCTTTCGCACAGCGATGATGGCGCCACTTGATGTACGGGCCGATCTGCTGGTGCTTTATGCGTTCAACGTCGAAGTGAGCCGCGCCCCTTGGGTGACGGCTGAACCGATGATCGCGCAGATGCGCCTGCAATGGTGGGTTGACGCCCTGTCACAAATTGGAGAAGGCGCACCGCGCCGTCACGAGGTGGTGACACCTTTGGCCGATGTGGTTGCGCGTAGAAGCATAGATGTGGACGCGCTAAGCGCATTGGTCGAAGCACGGCGTTTTGACATAGATCGCGATCCTCATGTCGACCGGGATGCTTTTAACGTATATATTTCAGCAACATACGCTGCATTGACGAAAGAGGCAGCGCGGATTTGCGGCGCAAAAGGTGACGCGCTTGAAGTCGCCTTTGAATTTGGCTCTGGCGTTGGCGTGGCTGCGCAATTCGCAGGCTTCAAGGCGCTTTATGCTGCGGGGCGCGACCCATTGTGGGGCAAAGACCATAACCGCAGTGCCGCGACCAATGGCGCGCCTGACGCGGTGTCAATTGACAAGGTGTCAAGCATCGCGCGCATGGGCATTGACAGCCTGTCAACCGCGCGCAGGCGACGTCGATCTGTCCCCAAAACGTGCCGTCCCGCATTGCTGATAGGACATGGTGCAACCACCACATTGCGCGCGGCCGCCAAAGACCCTGCGTCTGTGTTTCAAGAGGAATTCGGTGCAGTTAGCGAGTCAAAAAACCGCCTCAGCTTCGTTGCGCGCTATTTGTCTGGGCGCTGGTAAAGCCTAGCTTTCAGCGTGGTTTTTGCCGCGTATTGCGTACCATGTCAGGGTCAAAGCGGCGAGCAATAGAAACGGAACCATTGCATAATTAACTGCATTCCAGCCCTCAACCGGGGTGCCACCGGAACAGTTCATCAATCCACCAGATGCGACCGATGCCACCGTGACCATGCCGAATACAAAGAAGTCGTTCATACCTTGAATACGGCCTTGCTCTGCGGGGCGCGAAACGCTGGTTAGAATGGCTGTGGCCCCAATAAACCCAAAGTTCCAGCCGATCCCCAATAGGATCAAGGCGATGTAAAAGTTAGTAATATCAACGCCAGCAAGGGCGACAAGCCCGGCAACACCTAAGATGATTAACCCGACAGCAATCACCTTTTCTGCGCCAAACCGGGCGATAAAGCTGCCGGTAAAAAACGCGGGCACAAACATCGCCAGCACGTGAGCCATCACGATATTGTTGCTTTGAACGTTCGAATAACCGCAGCCAACCACCGCCAATGGCGTCGAGGTCATCACAAGGTTCATCAAGGCATATGCCACCATCGCACAAATCATCGCGGTAAATATGCGCGGGCTGCGGGCCAGTTCCAAATAGCTTCGTCCCGGTGCGGATCCTTTGGCCAATGGAACGGGTTTGGGGATGTTGAGTTGCAATAAAATGATGCCACCAATTAGGTTCACAGCGATGATCGCAAGATAGGCGCCCATGAATTGAATCGCCAAAATATCTTGCGTCAAATTGGCAAGTTGTGGGCCCAAAATTGCAGACACCAAGCCACTCGCCATAACGTAAGAAATTGCCTTGGGACGCAGGTCCGCATCAACTGTATCGGCGGCGGCAAAGCGGAAAAAACCCTGTGCAGACATATAGATACCAATGAAATACGACCCCAGCAGTAACAGGTAAAAATTGCCAGTATAGAGTGCATAGGCGTTTAACGCGGACCCGATCGTTGAGCCGAAAACGCCAATGAAAAAGCCGGGACGCCGTCCAAAGCGTTGCATTACATTCGACAGCCAAGGTGCCGTGGTCATGGACCCCAAAACGGTCATTGAAATTGGCAAAGTCGCCCAGCATTTATCAATGGCAAGGATTTGCCCGGCCAATCCGCCGACAGCAAAATGCAGCGGCATTTGCGCGCCAAGAATGGCCTGACAAATCACCAAAATCCAAAGGTTTCGGCTCATGATATTGGGCTTTGGTTGCGCTGTCATAGGGGCTCGGCTCTAGGCAAGATCGATTATATGGGCAAATGACCCGGAAACGCGACCACTTACAAGCCCCATCGGTTCTAGCGCTTTGCCTTGTGCGTCGGTTGCTTGAAAAAGGGGCGTGCCGGTCTGCTGTAAAATGCTGGCGTAGTGAAACTCATGGGCTTTTACATCTTTGGCGAAAAACGATGCTGTAGTCGCGCAATTTCGGTATCCGAGATGAAGTTTTCGCCTTGCAAAACTAGTTGATAAATTAAGTAACTTACACATTGGATACTGAATGCCGTTGGCATTTTCAATGCTCTCACCCAGAACCATATAGCCCCCGCATTCCCCATAAATGGTTTTACCTGCGAGCGCTGCTGCTTTCATTGATGTCCGAAAGTTCCCCGCCCGCGCCAAGGTGCGGGCGTGAAGTTCTGGGTAGCCGCCGGGTAAGAAAATGGCGTCACAATTTTGGTCTGGCATTTCATCGCTGAGGGGCGAAAAATAAGAGACTTGCGCCCCCTGCGCCGCCCAATCTGCCAGCATATGCGTGTAAGTGAACCGAAACGCATCGTCGCGCGCAATTGCAATGTGGTTGCCGAGCGGTGGTATACGGTTCGTGGTGTTCGCGGATGTCACTGGTGTTGCCAAGTGACGAATTTGATCCAAGTTGACGGCCGCTTCAATTTGATCAGCTGCGTGGTCGAGAAAGCTGCGCAGATTTTGGTCCTCGCTTGATTGGACAAGTCCAAGGTGGCGGGATGGGCGGTGCAATTTCTTATCCCGCATAACACTGCCCAGTATTGGCACGGAAAGGTCATCGAGTGCCTTGCGCAACATAGCGTCGTGGCGCGGAGACCCCACGCGGTTTAAAACGACGCCTGCGATTGTTAGCTTTGGATCATGGCGCAAAAATCCCGACACCAAGGGAGCGATAGATTGTGCTGTACTGGCGCAATCCACCACCAAAACTACGGCCAGCCCAAGTGTTTTTGCAAGTTCGGCGGCACTTCCGGCCCCATCAGGTGGCGCGCCATCAAATAGTCCCATCGCCCCTTCGACCACAAGCAATCCGTCGTCAGGCGTTAACGCCCGTAGTCGGTTCGTTGACATGGCGTAAGCGTCTAGGTTGACAGCCTGTCTATCTGCGGCGGCAGACAGATACGCGGTGTCAATATAATCTGGTCCGCTTTTGGCTGGGTTTACACGGTGTCCATTTCTGCAAAGCGCGCGGATCAGGCCCAGTGTAAACGTCGTTTTACCGCTGCGCGACGATGGCGCTGCGATCAATAACCCTTTGGCGGTCACGAAACCGCTTTGTCTTGTAGTTGTGCAGCGGGTGCGGGGCCATTTGTTTCGCCAGACATGCTCCAGCTTAGGATTTGCCGCATATCTACAACGCGCCCAATGCAAATGACTGCAGGTGGGGTCAGACCAGCGGTGGCCACGTCTTCAATTGCGCGTCCAAGGGTTGTAACGACCACTTGCTGATCCAAGGTCGTGGCATTGGTCACAAAGGCCATTGGTTCGTCCGCCGCGCGACCCGCATCAAGCAGTTGCTGACAAATTTGGGGCAGGTGCTTCATGCCCATATATATGACGATAACCTCAGAAGCCTTTGAAATAGCGTCCCAATTCAGCGCGCTTGGGGTTTGGCCTGTTTGATCATGCCCCGTTAGAAACGTCACGGATTGGTTCACGTCGCGATGGGTTAAGGGGATGCCTGCAGAGGCCAAGCCGCCAACACCGCTTGAAATTCCGGGAATAACGCGCACGGGAACGCCCGCGCCGATGAGCGTTTGGGCTTCTTCGCCTCCGCGCCCAAAAACGAAGGGATCACCGCCCTTAAGCCGCAAAACCCGCTTTCCGGCATTGGCAAATTCGATCAAGCGCAGGGAAATATCCCGTTGTTTCGGACTCGGTTTGCCGCCGCGTTTTCCGGCGTAGACCAGCTCTCCTCGGGTGAGTTTTAGAATTCGCTCATCTACCAAAGCATCGTAAACAACCACATCCGCTTGCGCCAAAGCATTGCAGGCATGAAGCGTTAACAACCCCGGATCACCTGGACCTGCACCCACAAGCCACACCCATCCCGCTTTGAGTTCGGGCCAGTCGCCGTGGGGCATTTGAAAGATCGGAGTGCTTGTTGTCATGGTGTCAGTTTACACGGTGTCGCCGATTGATGCGACCTCCAGTTTGGTTAATTCTTGCCCAGCTCAACGCCGCGATCACGCGCGGCTTTTGTTGCGCGTTTTAATAGCTCAGTCAGACCGTTTTCGTCCATCAAAACATCAAGCGCGGCTGCGGTTGTTCCGCCGGGACTGGTCACTTGCACGCGCAGCTCATCTGGTGGGGTTTCAGAATGCGCAGCCAGCGCGCCGGCCCCTTTTACGGTTTGCATGGCAAGTTGATTTGCGATGTCGTCGGGCAGATCAAGCGCTTTTCCGGCGGCGGCCAAAGCTTCGATCATATGAAACACATAGGCGGGACCAGACCCTGAAATCGCCGTGACCGCATCCATCAGGGTTTCATCGTCAATCCATGCCACTTCGCCAGAGTTCGCAAGCAAGGCGCTGGCCTGATCGCGGGTTGCAGGGTCAACCGCGTCCGTGGCGCAGCACACCATCATGCCCATGCCAATGGCCGCGGGCGTATTGGGCATACAGCGGATGATTTTTTGCGCGTTGGTAAATCTCTTTAAGGCATCAATGCCTGTGCCTGCGGCAACGCTAACGAAACTCGCTTGATGAAAACGCGCGTAAGCCGGGGCGACATCGCCCATGACTTGCGGTTTTACGGCCAGAAAAATCAGGTCAGGTTTCGCATCGTCGGGAAGATTATCCGCAGAACTTACCGCATTGGCGCCTGCCTTATCAGCCCGCGCGCGCAGCGCATCATTCGGTTCGACCACATGCACAATTGGCGCGTTCGCAGCTGCCAGCCAACCGGACATCATTGCAAAGCCCATGTTGCCGCAGCCAACCAAAATCAGTTCTGTCATGTCATTGCCCTCATCGGTTCAGCATTTGGTGGTAGTGGATGGGCCCGCGTCGCGCAAGTGGCGCGCGCGTCTTTCGTTTCTTATTTCACCTGTGATAGACCACCCATGACGCTTATGGGTGCAAAGGAAAGCTACGTGGCCCAAAATTCTGCCAAGGCTCATCAGATCCGGCTGTCCGTTGCCCCGATGATGGATTGGACGGATCGTCACTGCCGCTTTTTTCACCGTGTTATGTCGCGTCATACGCTGCTTTATACCGAAATGGTGACGGCGGCGGCGATTGTGCATGGGGATGCCGCGCGGCATTTGCGCTACCATGAGGCCGAGCATCCGGTCGCCTTGCAGCTTGGCGGATCAGAGCCTGATCTTTTGGCCCGTGCCACAGAAATCGCAGCGCCTTATGACTATGACGAGATCAATCTGAACGTTGGTTGTCCGTCAGATCGGGTGCAATCGGGCACCTTTGGCGCGGTTTTGATGCGTCACCCGGAATTGGTGCGCGATTGTATGACGGCGATCAAAGACGCGGCACCAAAGGCGCGGGTGAGCGTGAAATGTCGGATTGGGGTGGATGACCAAGTCCCAAGCAAGGTGCTGCCGAAGTTTTTAGAAACTGTAGCGCAGGCCGGGGTCGCGCAGTTTACCGTTCATGCGCGGATGGCTTGGTTGCAAGGGCTTAGCCCGAAGGAAAACCGTGATATTCCGCCCTTGGATTACCCGCTCGTGGATAAGATGCGCAAAGATTTTCCCGACCTTCTGATCGGGATCAATGGCGGTATAGCCTCGCTTGATGAGGCGATGCCGTTTTTGGCCGCTGGGATGGATCATGTGATGATCGGGCGCGCGGCCTATCATCCGCCTGCCGATATTTTGCTAAACGCGGATGAACGGATTTTCGGCCATAAGAACCCTATGAACACCGCCGAAGATGTGGTGATTGCGATGCTGCCTTATATCGAGGGTGAACTCAGCAAAGGCACGCGGCTACATTCGATCACCCGCCATATGTTGGGGCAGTTTGCTGGGCGCCCTGGTGCGCGTGCTTGGCGGCGGGTTTTGTCGGAAGGGGCCACAAAACCGGGCGCGGGGCCGGAGTTGGTTGAACAGGCGCTTAGCCATATTACGCGTGAAGCTGCGTGACTTCGTTCCAACAGCAGGGCTGGTTGAGCTTTGATGCCGACCAAGGTTTGGCTGATTGGATCGCAAAGGCAAAACCTATCGCAGATGCGGTTTTGGCGGATGAAAAGCAGCGCGCGGATTGGTTGCGCAGTGGCGGTACTTGGTTCGTGGGTGTGAATGCTTTGCCGAACGACCCTTTGGGCGCGCTGGAACATGGCGCGCCGTTGGATTGTGCTGCTTTGGATTATGCAAAATCAAACAGCCCTGAAATTAACGGGTTAGATCGCGCCCAGCTTTCGGTCGCTTATCCCGGCTATCCCCAGCAGGACAAAGGCGAAAGTGATGGCAGTTTTGCGTTTCGGATAAAGCGCTCTGCGGCGCATTTGGATGGTTTGTTGAAGGGTGCGACTGGTAAGGGGCGGTTTTTCCAAGAGTATCACGCGTTTGTTTTGGGCATCCCGCTTTGCGATGTCAGCGCAAATAATGCTCCGGTCGTGGTCTGGGAAGGCTCGCATCATATTCTGGGTGCCATGCTGCGCGCGCAGTTGGGCCATCTGTCGGTGGCCGATTGGGGGCAGGTGGATTTGCAAAAGGTTTATGCGACGACAAGGCGGCGCATTTTTGAAACCTGCAAACCCGTGGAAATCCATGCCAAACCGGGTGAGGCATATATTATTCATCGCTTTGCGCTGCACGGGGTGCGTCCTTGGATAAGCGGGAACGCAAAGCGTCCGGTGATTTACTTTCGCCCCGCCCCAAGCGGGGACTTCACCGACTTCTTTAAGATATAAGTATCGAGTGGTTCATACGAAAAAGACCGCTCGGATTTCTCGACGAGCGGTCTTTTCGTGTGCCTGCTGGTTGTCTGCGCGTCCCTGGAACCCCTTGCAGAAACGCACAATTAGCAGGCTGTAGCATTCTATTAGTTGCGTAGGATCATTTCGTTTTTGCGAATGATAGCTTCGTCGATTTCGCCCAGAAAGCTCATGCCCAGAAGGCTGGCGTGAAGCTGACCTTCGCTTGCAACAGCGGCGCGTACATTGTTGACCACAACATCACCAACCCGAACTTGAGGAAGTGTAACCGAGGCCACATAGCCGCGACCGTTTGCGGTCAGGATCGGCAGATCAAACGTCAGATTGTTCATGTCCAGACCAGCGGCAGCAGCGTGCTCGTAGGTCAACAAAACGATCGAAGCACCCGTGTCGACCAAGAAAGGAACCGTGTTGCCATCAATATCGGCAATCGCGCGGAAGTGGCCGTCATCTTGACGTGGCAAGGAAGAAGAAGAAACACCTTGTGCGGTCTGCGCGCCGGCATCGCCAGCGGCGGAGGCAACAAAGGCCATATGTTCGGTAACGTCTAGCGTGTAAAAGGCCATTCCAGCCATCGCCAAAGCCGCAACGAACGAACGCGCTTGAGCGCGGATCTCGTTGATATGTTCGATCACTGCTGGCAGGGCCGCGATCAAAGCAGCCACAGCAACAAGGCCGCCAAAGATAAGATAATCAGAAATTGTTAGTTGGCCGGTCGTATCAACCAAAGTCTTGGTTACGGCAGCAGCGCCAACAGTCAGACACCCAAACGTAAGGAAAAATCCCCGCATTTCACACACTCGCTTACTAATCACACACACACGGTATTCGTATTCACACACACTCGGTATTCGTATTCACAATCTCAACAAGGACACGTTTAGACCCAAATGTGGCGCGAGTCGATGGAGCTTTGACACAGTTTGGCCCCATGTGTCGGAATTGCGTCAAATACCACCTCAATTTTAGGTAATTGTTTAGCGTCTATATATGGTTACGTTATATAGCTCATGCGTATCGGAGTGGATTGCGCCAACCAGCGCTACGACTATAAAGCGATTGTTTTTGCGAAGATTGACGGTGGTGTTGCGGTTTGAAAATATGTGATTTTCGAACGCTATTTTTGTCGGTGGCGGAGTATCAGTAAGGCGCATTTGAACGCGCCGCGCGTCATATTTTACAACTCGTGAGCATCCGTTGTTTTGGTCTAACGGACACCATATTTGATCCATTTTTCGTCGTATTTTGTTAAGGCACAATATTGCCGTGAAATTTATAGGTAATTTTTATTGGTATCTTTCTTGGTTTGGGGGTTCTGACGTTGCTCGCTAGTTGTGCGCCTAGTCCAGATGAATTGTGGCGTGGCTGCCTGATTTGGTGCGGTTGATTTCAATGCAATCGGAATGATTGATGGGTTCGCAATTTTCAGACGACCACGCTTTTTCGCTATCAGTCCAAAGGCACGTCTTGGATGCGGACGGCTTGTTTCGCTATCGTGATTTGATCGCTTGATGCCACGTGTTGGTGCACCTGAATTCGCAGTCTTAGGTGACCGCCTACAGCTGTTAATTCACCAGATTTAGACGGCAGAATTCACGCCAAACTTGCCCAATATGCCACGCGGATATTTGGGCTGGTCGC
>CAZBBZ010000063.1:0-10908 GCA_964489925.1 uncultured Rhodobacterales bacterium | reverse complement strand
GTCAAATACGAAACCGCCCCAGCCGCAAAAGCCGCGCCTAGAATTTTACCCTCTAAGCCGATGTCAAACACGCCTGCGCGTTCCGAAAACAACCCGGCAAGACAGGCAAAAATCAGCGGCGTCGCCAGCCGCACAGTGGAATCCAACACGGGCAAAGAAATCGCCAAAGTCGCGAATGTCGCAATCAGGTTCCAAATACCAAGGAAAATTTCCATCAGGCCGCTCCCCGCTGCATGCCCAGATAGACCTTCGTCACCGGCCCGCGCACCATATGTTCCAGCGCGCCCACAAACAGGATCACCAGCGCTTGGATCACCAGCACCATTTGCACGGGGATACCCATTTCAAACTGCAACTCTGTGCCGCCCTGATAAAGCATGCCAAACAGGATCGCGGCAAACACCACCCCCACGGGATGCGACCGCCCCATCAGCGCGACGGCGATACCAACAAAGCCAAAGCCTTGGATCGGGTCGTTCACCAGCTTATGCGAACTGCCCGTGACCACGTTCAGCGCCATCATCCCTGCCAAAGCACCGGACAGCAGCATAATCAGCATAGTGATGCGAAACGCGGAAATACCACCGTAACGCGCCGCACTCGGCGAATGACCAAAGGACCGCACCTCATAGCCAAACTTCGTGCGCCAAATCAGCCACCACACGCCAAAGGCGCAAATCAGCGCCCAAAAGAACGAAATATTCAGCGGCGTATTGGCCAACTTACCGCCAAACAGCGCCGCAATTTCCTGAATGGTCGGCAGATGCGCGGCGTCTTCAAAACGGCGCGACTCTGGCACTTGGCTACCCGGCACCTTCAGCACATAGACCAGCAAATAGCCCAGCAGTGACGCCCCGATATAATTGAACATGATTGTCGTAATCACGATGTGGCTGCCGCGCCGCGCTTGCAGATAGGCCGGGATCGCCGCCCAAGCCGCGCCAAACAGCGCCCCGCCCACAATCGCCAGCGGAAACACAATCGCCCAATGCGACCAATCCATGTAGAGCGCGACCAACGCGACCCCCAGACCGCCCAGTCCCGCTTGGCCTTCACCGCCGATGTTGAACTGGCTGGCATGAAAAGCCACGGCCACCGCCAGCCCGGTAAAGATGAAACTCGTGGCATAAAACAGCGTGAAGCCGATTTCATAACTGCCGCGCGTCGCACCTGTCACCAGAACCTGCATCGCGCGAAACGGGTCTTCGCCAATGGTCAACACCACAAGGCCCGACACGATCAGCGCCAAACATAGATTTATCAGCGGGATCAGGAAAACGTCGATCCAACGGGGCAATACAGTCATGCCGCCGCCCCTTCATCCATCCCGGCCATCAACATGCCAAGCTCCGCATTGTTGGTTTCAGAGGCTTGTTTTTGCCCAACGATCTTGCCGTCAAACATCACCATAACCCGATCCGATAGGGATAAAATCTCGTCCAGCTCGACCGACACCAACAAAATCGCCTTGCCTGCATCGCGCAGAGCCACGATCTGTTCGTGAATAAACTCAATCGCACCAATATCCACGCCCCGCGTCGGCTGGCCAACCAGTAACAAAGCCGGGTTCTTTTCAATCTCGCGTGCCAGCACAATCTTTTGCTGGTTCCCGCCGGAAAAATTCGAAGTTTTCAACTCGCAAGACGGCGGGCGAATATCGAAGCGTTCAATCTTTTCGCGCGCACTATCGCGAATGGCCGTGCGTTTCATATTGCCAACACCACCAAAGTAATCCGGCAACCACTGATAGCCAAAGGCCGAGTTTTCCCATTCCGCAAAGGGCATCACCAGCCCCATACGATGACGGTCCTCTGGCACATGGGCAATCCCAAGTTCGCGGCGCATCTGCGGGCTGGCTTTCGCGCTAATGTCCAAGCGGCTGCCGCCGAACAGAACCGAGCCACTGTCGGCCGCCGTGATCCCCGCCAACACCGACAACAGCTCTGACTGGCCATTACCCGCCACCCCAGCCACGCCCAGAATTTCACCCGCGCGCAGGGTAAAGGTCACGTCATCCAGCTTTTTGATGCCCTGATCATCGGTCAAGCTCAGCTGGCTCACCGTCAACACATCTTCACCGGGGAACGCCGGTTTCTTGTCCACGTTCAACAACACTTCCCGCCCAACCATCAGTGCGGCCAGCTCTTGGGGGTCCGTATCACTCGTGCGTTTTGTCTCTGTCATCTCGCCGCGCCGCATCACGCTCACCGTGTCGGTGATCGCCATGATCTCTCGCAGCTTATGGGTGATCAAAATGATCGTCTTACCTTCGGCCTTCAGCCCTTGAAGGATGCGAAACAGATGATCCGCCTCCGCCGGGGTCAACACGCCGGTGGGCTCATCCAAAATCAGAATATCCGCCTTGCGGTAAAGCGCCTTTAGGATCTCGACCCGTTGCTGCAATCCCACGGACAGCTCGCCCACGATCGCATCAGGATCAACGTCCAACTCATATTCTTGGGCCAGCGACGTCAGCAGCTTGCGCGCCTTGGCAAGCGAGGGTCGCAACAGCGCGCCATCCTCTGCCCCTAGAACCACATTTTCTAAAACGCTGAAATTCTCGACCAGCATAAAATGCTGATGCACCATGCCGATGCCCGCGGCGATGGCTGCGTTGCTGTCGGTGATGCGCGCACGCGTACCATTGATGAAAACCTCGCCCTTATCGGCTTTGTAAAAGCCGTAAAGGATCGACATCAGCGTCGATTTTCCAGCACCATTTTCCCCCACGATCCCGTGGATGGCCCCTTTTTCGACCCGCAGGTCGATGTCTTTGTTCGCTTTAACTGGACCAAAGGCCTTGGAAATACCTTTTAGTTCAATCGCCGGAGCAGCCCCACCAGGCTGCTCCGACATGTTACCCCCCTCGCTCATGTGTGCTTACATGACCGGGCAGGTGTTATCAGACGTGTAGTCATGCACTGTGATGTCACCGGCTTTGATTTTCTCTGCCGCTGCATTTACGGCATCCGACATTTCAGCGTTCACCAGCTCTGCATTGTTGTCGTCCAGCGCATAACCAACGCCACCTTCTGCAAGACCCAAGACGCTAAAGCCCGTGGTGAAATTATCCGACGTGCCGTCTTTGAATGCGTTGTAAACCGCAACATCAACGCGCTTTAGCATGGATGTCAGAACCGAACCCGGGAACAGGTGGTTTTGGTTGCTGTCCACACCAATGCCCAAGATGCCCGCATCCGCAGCCGCTTGAAGAACACCAGAACCTGTACCGCCAGCCGCGTGGTAAACCACGTCCGCGCCTTGGTCGATCTGCGCGCGTGTCAACTCGCTGCCTTTAACCGGGTCATTCCAAGCCGCAGGTGTCGTGCCTGTCATGTTCTGGATCACAGTCGCATCTGCATTCACAGACTTCACGCCTTGCACATAGCCGCAGCCAAACTTCGAAATCAGCGGAATGTCCATGCCGCCAACAAAACCAACCGTGCCGGATTTGGACGCCATCGCCGCCATGATACCCACAAGGTAGGACCCTTCGTGCTCTTTGAAAATCACAGAGCGCACGTTGGGCTGGTCAACGACCATATCGATGATCGCAAAGTTGGTGTCCGGAAATTCAGCCGCAACCGCATTTACCGCATCACCAAAGGAAAAGCCGGTGACAACGATCGGGTTGTTGCCGCGCGATGCGAAACGACGCAGCGCTTGCTCGCGTTGAGCTTCGTTCTGCATTTCAAACTCAACATAAGCGCCGCCCGTTTCTTGGCTCCACTTTTGCGCACCGCTATAGGCCGCTTCGTTGAAGGATTTGTCGAACTTGCCGCCCATGTCATAGATAATCGCAGGGTCAGCTGCATAAGCCGCGGTTGCAAATCCAAGTGCGGCCACAGCCCCAACCAGAGTATCAAAAAGTTTCATCATGTTCTCCCGTCGATGAAAATGCTGATCGGGTCAGGCTTTAGAACCGTGTCATGTGGGCGATTCTATCGAACCAGAACCAGATCGCTACTGACTACCGATAATGAGTGCTGCCCGGTCAGGGTCAACGCCTTTTTACGGGTTAACCCCAAGGTTCTTGCGTAAAACTAAGGCAGTTAGCCGTGTTTGGCCCAAAGCGCCTTGCACGGGACCATAATAGTTTTTGCGATAGCCCACTTCGGCAAAGCCAAAATCCGCATAAAGCGCGCGTGCCGCTGCGTTGTTTTCTGCGACTTCCAAAACAATCGCGCTACAATTTGCCTCGCGCGCGCAAGCCTCAACCCGCTGCATCATTTTACGCCCCCAGCCTGCCCGCTGCCTTGCGGGATCAACAGCAAGGGTCAGCAACTCCGCCTCGTCTGCAATGATCTGCACAACCGCAAACGCAACGTCTGCTTCGCATATGACCTGAGCCGTACCGTTTAGGTAATCCGCAAACTCAGCTTCGCTCCACGGGCGCGGTGCTTGGTCAAAACAAGCCGCATGAATGTCCGCCATGCGTGCAGGCGTCATTGCCGCCTCGGTCACGGCAGAATGCGCGGGGCAGCTTCGCTTGGCAAGGCCGCGTCAGCAGAGCGCAGATAGAGCGGCGCGGGCAACTGATATTCCCCCGTTTGCAAGCGTGCTGCCGCAATGCGCGCGATGGCTGCGATTGGAAATACCGCCTGCCCTGCAAGATTGCCAATAAGATCAGGAAGCCCGCGCGCTTCATCAAGTTGTGCAATCCGTGGGTCTGTCAGCGCCAATCCATCCTCGAACGCTTGCACGTAAGCTTGATCCGCCCGCGCATCAATCGCCGCACTCACGCGCCCGGTCGTCCCATAGGCATAGGCCTCCAGCGTCGTGACCCCAATCGCCGGCACCCCAAGGCCCAGCGCAAAGCCGCGCGCCGCCGACACCGAAATGCGGATGCCCGTAAAATTGCCCGGCCCAACGCCAACGCCAATCGCATCCAACGCAGTCCAATCCAGACCCGCATCTGCCATCACTTCGGCCAATAGCGGCGTGAGCCGTTCATTCTGGCCCTTGTTCATATCTTCAAGGCGGGTCTGCACAATCTCATCACCCGACAGCAAAACGGCAGCGCAATGCGCCGCCGAAGTATCAAAAGCCAGAATGTTCAGGTCGTTCATCTTTGAATTAGGCAGCGACGGGGCGCACCTCTGTAACTTCTGGAATAAAGTGGCGCAGCAAATTCTCGATGCCCATTTTCAACGTCATGGTCGAGGATGGACATCCGGCACAAGCGCCCTGCATGTGCAAGTAAACCACGCCACGCTCAAACCCGTGAAACGTGATGTCTCCGCCATCTTGGGCAACCGCTGGGCGTACACGCGTATCCAATAGCTCTTTGATTTGGTCCACAATCGCCCCATCCGGGCCGGTGTGTTCCGCATGACCAACCGTACCTTCGTCACCCGTAATCACCGCATCGCCGGACTGGAAATGCGACATGATCGCCCCAAGGATACCCGGCTTGATATGATCCCATTCCGCGGCTTCGTCTTTGGTGACGGTCAAAAAGTCCGGCCCCAGAAAAACAGCACCAACGCCTTCAACTCCAAACACGCGCTGCGCAAGTGGCGAGGCTTCTGCCGCATCTAGGGACAAAAAGTCTGCCGTGCCGGTCGTCATCACGGCCTGACCGGGCAAAAACTTAAGCGTTGCAGGGTTTGGCGTGGATTCAGTCTGAATAAACATCCGTCGGACCTCTATGCTGGGGAACGCCCCTTATGTGGCAATCCTGAGCGGTTTCGTCAAGTTTTTTGGAATCGTTCTAAATTACGCTTCTGCTGGCCCAAGGTTGTGATGAACAGGCGCCAAGCCTTCGATGGACCCAGACAGTTGATCGCCCGCCACAACCGGACCAACGCCCGCCGGGGTTCCGGTTAGGATCAAATCACCTGCACCCAAATGGTAATAGTTGGAAAGATGCGCGATGATTTCTTCGACACGCCACACCATGTCCGACAGCTTCCCGTTCTGACGCGTTTCCCCGTTCACGGCCAATTGGATACGCTGATCCGTCACCGCACCAAAATCGCCAACCCGCGTAAGCGCCCCGACAACAGCCGCGTTTTCAACGTCTTTGCCAAGCGACCAAGGGCGGCGGTGATCCTTGCCGTCTTGCTGGCGATCCCGGCGGGTCATATCCAGCGACGCTGCGTAGCCAAACACCACAGAAAGTGCATCTTCTTTCGCAATGCGAAACGCCGGCGCGCCCAAGGCGACCGCAAATTCCATTTCGTGGTGATAGTTCGCGGTGCCCGGCGGATAGGGAACCGTCGCCCCGCTTGGACAATAGGCGTGACAAGACTTGGTAAAATACCAAGGCGCCTCGCGATCAACCTCGCCCCCCATTTCTTTGGCATGGTCCGCATAGTTGCGCCCCACGCAAAAAATGCGCGCGATTGGAAAAACCTCGTCACTGCCGTTGATCGGCACAAACGGGGTGGGACGGGGGGCAAATGCGAAGTTTGTCATAACGGACTACTTCGTGCTCAGATAAGCGACCAAAATATCGCGCGCCGCTTCCAAATCGCTTTTCGCGATCATTTCCGTCACCGTGTGAATATAGCGCGTGCCAACCACAATCCCGACCGCCTTGGCCCCTGCTGCCGCTTGCTGGGCTGCCGCACCATCCTGCCCCCCAGCCGCCAACAACGTGCGCTGGTAAGGAATGTCATTCTTTTTCGCCAGCTTTTCAATTTCCCGCACCAAATCACGGTCGGCGATAAAGCTGCTGTCTTTGACATGCAGACCAAACCCTTCGCCGTGGCGCGTGGTCGCGTCTTTTTCCGGCACACCCGGCGTATCGCAGGCCAGCGTCGTATCAATGCCAATGCCAATGTCCGGCTTGATCGCAAAAGCCGAGGTCCGCGCGCCCCGCAGCCCAACTTCTTCTTGAGCGGTGAACACCACGTGAATTTCGCACCCATAATCGGCTTTCGATTTCACTAACTCGCGCATCACTTCGATGCCCAACCAACAAGCGATCCGGTTATCCAGCGCCTTGGACACGATCTTGTCGCCCATGTCCAAAAGCGGCTCATCCATGACCACGAAATCACCGGGCTGAATTTTCTTTTTCGCCGATTTGCCAAGACCCGTGTCGATAATGAACTCGGTCGGAGCAGGCACTTTTTTGCGTTCTTCGGGCGATGAAATATGGATCGGCTTCCCACTTGGGTTCATCACCGCTTTGTAATCGCCATCATCCGTACAAACCAAAACCCGACGCGAAAACAGATTGCGCGGATCAAAGCCGCCCACGGGCTGCACGTTCAAAAAGCCTTTGTCCGACACATGGCTGACCAGAAAACCGATCTCATCCATGTGACAGCACAGCATGATCTTTTTGGGGTCTTTGACCTTCTTCTTTGGGTCCGCGCGACACAACAAAGAGCCCATCGCGTCCACTTCAACGTGATCGAAAAGCCCCTCAATTTCCGCCTCGATCAACGCGCGCACACGATGTTCATTGCCAGGCGCGCCGGGGGTTTCACACAAGGTTCTTAGAAGGTCGACATTAAGAGACATCAAATAAATCCTGAACGAAGGTAGATATAACGGGGTTTTCGATCTTTCGCCTCGCAATGGCAAGTGGGGAATTCGAGCGCAGCCATTATCGGCGGTAACAGATTATTAGCACTTACAATGTAACGAGTTCATGCCCAACCGAGGCGTTTAACTAGGTTCCGGAGTACATAGAGAGAGGGAGTTTACCAAATGGTTTATCAACTCGTTTACCTTAGCAGATCTCGTCAAACCATGTCTGATAACGAGCTTGACGATATCTTGGCCTCGTCACGCATCAACAATGCAAATCGCGGCGTAACCGGCATGCTGCTTTATGCGGCAAATACGTTTCTTCAGGTTCTTGAAGGCCCGAAAGTGCGCGTCGATGCGCTGTTTGACGAACTTTATTTGGATGACCGGCATTCCGGCGCCCGCGTGCTTTACAGCGGCGAAGTCGAAGAACGCTCTTTTGACAATTGGTCCATGGGATTTGAACGCATTGATGAAGGTGATGACGAACATGTTTTCTTTTTCGACCTTGGTAAAATCGCGCTCGATGAACGTATTCCCGACAACGTTTCTGAAAATGCCAAAAAGCTGATCGACGGATTCGCACAGACAAAGTTAAGTGCCGCCTAATTCGCACCGAACACAGCTAAGGCTTGTCTGAGCCTTGCCCACATGGAACACTCCTTTCACCAACTTGGGTAAGAGGATGACAACATGCGGAGTTTACTATGGGCAGCCGCGATAATAGCGACAACCAGCGCACCGATCAGCGCCGCTGATTGCGGTGGCTCTTGGACGTCATGGCTTGACGGCGTCCGAGCCGAAGCGCTGAACAAAAACATCCCCGCAGCCGCGATTGACGCCGTTTTGGTACGCGCCGCACAAAACGCGAGCGTACTTAAAGCGGATCGCTCACAATCCGTTTTCCGCCAGTCATTCCTCAAATTCTCTGGCCGCGCCGTGTCAAAAGACCGCCTACAACGCGGCGCGCAGAACGCACGCAAATACGATGCCATCTTTGATAAGGTCGAACGCAACTATGGCATCCCGCGCGAGGTCATTTTAGCGTTTTGGGCGATGGAAACCGATTACGGCGCAGTCATGGGCAACATCCCCACGATCGAGGCCCTCGCCACCCTCGCCCATGATTGTCGTCGCCCTGACCTGTTCCGCCCCCAGCTGATTGCGGCAATGGCCTTGGTTGCACGCGGTGATTTTAGCGTGGATGAAACTGGCGCTTGGGCGGGCGAAATTGGCCATGTGCAAATGCTACCCGGCGACATTCTGGAACGCGGCATTGATGCGGATGGCGACGGGCGCGTGACCATCAAAACCAGCGCACCGGATGCGATCCTATCTGCGGCCAACATGCTGGATCATCACGGTTGGCGCAAAGGCGAACCTTGGTTGATCGAAGTGACCGCCCCTCAAACTCTAGATTGGGCACTCAGCGGCTTTGACAAAGAACGCCCGGTTTCAAGCTGGGCGGATATGGGGGTTAAGGCGCGCGCAGGAAAGCTGCCCTCGGCCCGCTTGAACGCCGTACTTTTGGTCCCTCAAGGGCGCAAAGGGCCAAAATTTTTAGCTTTCGAAAATTTCACCCGCGTCTATCTGGAATGGAACAAAAGCCTCGTGAACACGACCACAGCGGCCTATCTCGCGACCCGGATTGGCGGGGCCGCCCCTTATGACAAAGGCACCCCGGACCCGGCGTTTTCAGATGACGCCATGATCGAATTGCAAAAGCGGCTCAAGGCACGGGGCCATGACGTTGGCAAAGTGGACGGTATCTTGGGCCGCTTAACCCGCGCTTCTGTGCGCGCGGAACAAACCCGGTTTGGTTTGCCCGCAGACGGATGGCCCACCAAAGCGCTGTTTGACGCTCTGCGCTAAAGTTTGCGCGCCACCACATAACGCCCCGGCGGGTTTTTAGGGTAATTCCCTGTCTCGATAATCGAAAAGCCCGCCGCCTCGATCATCGCTTCCAGCTCGGCAATGCGCGGGATATTCACGTAAGGCGCTTTGCCAAACACCCGAAGAACAGGCACCGCCATCATCATCAGTGAAAACTTCAGCGAAAACGTACCCTCGGGCTTGCAAGTCGTTTTGGAAATAAACATCCCCCCTGGTTTAAGCCGTTCATGAACCCCGGCCAAAACTTCTGCGGGGTCAGTCACAAGATGCAGCAAGTTAAACGCCATAATCGCATCAAACGG
Organism: uncultured Rhodobacterales bacterium; assembly: GCA_964489925.1. Classification (GTDB taxonomy): domain Bacteria; phylum Pseudomonadota; class Alphaproteobacteria; order Rhodobacterales; family Rhodobacteraceae; genus CAYLLD01. The sequence goes on along the minus strand of CAZBBZ010000063.1, from coordinate 1,228 downwards.
ACCCGCTGGCGGGCCAGACGCATCCGCCACCGCTAGATCAATGTTGGTGATCCCTGCCGCGTCTGCCTTTCCTTGCCCAATCTCAACCATTCGGGCCGCAAAATCTGTCGCCGTAATATGCGCTACCTCTGGCGCGAGCAAAATCGCCGTGGACCCGGTACCACAACCGATTTCCAACACCTTGTCGGTCTTGCTTAGATAGCTCTTTGTGCGCCCCAAAGTATATTCATAAGCCGGGACATCCGCGATGGGGGATTTGGCATAGCCATCGGCCATCTTGTCCCAAAATTTATCTGCTGTTGTCATGTTGATCTCCTTTCTGCGGCCAAGCTACCCCGACCCCCAATCAAACAAAATTGCATAAATTCGTTGATTGGTTATACATATTCGCATGAACTGGAATGCCGTCGCCTTTGACTGGAACCACGCCCGCGCCTTTTTAGCGACCGCCGAAGAAGGCTCGCTTTCCGCCGCCGCCAAAGCTTTGCGCACAACCCAGCCAACCTTGGGCCGCCAAGTCGCCGCACTAGAAGACGAGCTTGGCGTCACCCTGTTTGAGCGCATCGGCAAAAAGCTGGTGCTGACGCCCGCGGGCGGCGAGCTGCTAACCCATGTCAAATCCATGCGCGATGCGGCGGAACATATCTCGCTTTCCGCAACCGGGCAGACCACCGCGATTGAAGGCGAGGTGATGATTAGTGCCTCTGACATATATTCAGCGCATATCCTGCCGCCGATCATTCAAAACCTGCGCAAAATCGCGCCAAAGCTCGACCTGACCATCGTGGCCACCAATACCCTGTCTGATCTGCAACGCCGCGAAGCGGATATCGCGATCCGTCATGTGCGCCCCAAAGAACCTGATCTTGTTGCCCGTTTGGTCGCAACCAATACTGCCCGGTTTTACGCATCCAATTCTTACCTAGAAACGCGGCCCAAACCCAAACAGATCGCAGATCTTGCACAGCATGATTTCGTGGGCTTTGGCGATCTTGATGAATTGCGCGGCTACTTTGCCGCAATTGGCTTTCAGGTCGAACCGGAACGGTTTTCTGTAAACTGCGCAAACGCCTTGGTTGCGTGGGAATTTGTCCGCAAAGGCTTGGGCCTTGCCATGATGTCTGACGATGTGGCGCGCCAACACGGTGACGTTACGCCGCTATTGCCCAAATTGCCGCCATTCCTATTTCCGGTCTGGCTCACAACCCACCGCGAACTGCATACAAGT
>CAZBBZ010000062.1:0-10990 GCA_964489925.1 uncultured Rhodobacterales bacterium | reverse complement strand
GTGGACCAGTCGGAGTTGAAAGTTTGGCGGCGGCAGTAGGAGAAGAGCAAATTCGCCAGTGTTTCAGGTGGGTCGGAAAACCCGATTTGTTTAAGGACGTCCGATGGCTGGCGCGGGTCGGCAATTTTGGGATGACGGCGCATACCATGACGCCCTTGCGCAAAGGTCTTGGCCTCGTTGCGGTGACAATCGGCACAAACCTCTTCGCCCGGCGCCTCGGCCCAATTTGCGAGGATGTCTTCCTCCGTCTCAAAGTCCGCCGCATGGCATCCACCGCAGCCAACATCCGCTGCCGCATGAGCAGACGCCGCCCAGTCGTGTTCAATCTGGGCGTCCCGCGCGTCTGGCACCGCACTTACGCTTGCGAGATAGGCTTCAATCGCGGCTGTGCCTGCCTCGGGCTTGCCCCGCGAAAAGGCAGCAGCTTCCTGCACGGTGACATCCAACAGCCAAGGCGCATCGCCGTGTTTCACGAGGAAGTCTTCATAAAGTGCGCGGTTGTCGTGGAAGTTGTGACAGCCCGCACTTGCACAGGTGTCAAAGGTCAGATCCGCATGGCTTTCCCGGTTCACACGCACGTCCTGTTCGCCTTCGGAATGACAGGCAACGCAAAAATCGCCGGGCAAGGTCAGCGCCCCGGCCAGCGTTTCTTCTGGCACATGTTCAAGGTGGCAACTGGTGCAGAACCGCGCATCCACATCGTCCCAAAACGCGGCCATGCGCGGGTTGGTGAACTTGCGGGTGGGGTGACTGTCGTCAGAGGCTTTCAACTCGTCCTTGTGACAGGTCGCGCAGGTTTTGTTGATGTCCTTGCGCACCGACTTGGCGTCTTCAAAGTTATCCGAGGTATGGCAGGTGTGGCAGGCCACTTCGAACTGGTGGTGAACACCCGTCGTCTGTCCCGGCAAAAGCGCTGTGCGGTCGCCGGATACGTAAAGCGTCTTGCCCGCATAGGCCGCAGCCGCAACGGTGATGATCGCCCAAAGCGCCCAGAACGCATATGTATTCAGCTTAAACATCTAAAAGGCGTAGATCGTTAGGACGTGAAACAGGATGAGGACGGGAAGCGGCCAGATCGCGAGGATATGCAGCCATGTGGGGATGCGGCGCGCGGGCTTTCGGGACGTGCCGATACCTTGCTCGCGCAGCTTGTGATCGCCCCCTGTCGCCAGCCCTGCGAGCGCCCCCAAGATCAGGGTCGCAACAAAGAAGGCCGCAAGCAGGAAGTTCCAGTTTTCACCCATGCGAAAGCCCGTATGGGCAAAGAACCCAAAGACCGCGCAGAGGCCAATGACGATATGCACCAAGCGCCAGCCATCATAGCCGCCAAGCCGGTCCATAAGGCGGAAGCGCTTGCGCAAGCCGATTACCATCGCGGCGCAAATGATGCCCAGCAGAATGTACCCACTCCACTGTTTGACGATGTTATCGCGCCATGCCCATGTGCGCAGGCTGTCCGTGTCATAGCTGGTGGGCAGCGGTACAAAGCCAAAGAGCAGCGGGATAAGGGCGATGGCGATGGCCACGGCGGAAAGCCCTAGCAGAGGTTTTGCAAATGACACAGGCTTGGGCGGCGCGCCTGCATCAAGCATCTCTGCGAGCAAGGGTTTGCAGGTACCACAGACGGTGCCAGCCCCAGTTGCTGCGCTGATTGCGTCGGGCGTTGCACTGCCCGTTGCCACCACGCCGCGGATTTGGCCACAGGTGACGCCTGTGCAATTGCAGATCGTGGCGGCATCGGGCAGCGCTGATAGCTCCACTTCGCCCTCGCCCCAGAGCGCGCCGGACGTGCGGAAACGTAACAGCATCCACGGATAGACCCGCGCACCATTTTGCACCGCCTCTTGCACGCGGCTGGCTTGATCCCATGCGCCGACGGCGAGTGCGCCGACAAGTTTACCGCGCTCGGTGAATATGCGGCGATAGCCCCCATCTGATTGCCAAATATGGCTGACGATATTGCGAGCGCCTTCCAGCAGTTCAACTGGACCGATTGAAAACACATCCGCCCCGATCACCTTTAGCTTGGTGGCGGGCAACCCCGGCTCATAGCTTGCGCTCGCGCCGGAAATAACCGAGGCCGCGACCTCTGCCTGCGCATAACCCGGCCCGACAAGACCCACGACTTGATCGCCATATTGCGCGCATTCGCCAACCGCAAAGATCGCGGGATCGTCGGTTTGCATCTGCTCATCGACCAGAATGCCCTTATCAACGGGAAGTTCCGCGTCGCGCGCAAGGTCAATGTTGGCCCGGACGCCCGTGCAAATCACCACCGTGTCGGTTTCAAGCTCAGAACCATCCCCAAGCGCGATCTTTTCGACCCGATGCGCACCAAGGATCTTGGCCACGCGGGTGTCGGTTTTCACATCGACCCCAAGGGTTTGGATGTTGGCCTTCAGATGGTCTGCCGCTGCCTTGTCCAACTGGCGTGGCATCAACCTGTTTTCATGCTCGATGATCGTGACCTGACACTTGCGCCGGGCCAAGCCCCGTGCCGCTTCAAGGCCCAACAATCCGCCGCCGATAATTGTAACCTTGCGCGCGGAAAACGACCGGGCAAGCAGTGCAGAGGCATCATCGGCTGTACGGAACACAAAAACACCCGAAAGATCGGCGCCGGGAATGTTAGGAACAAAGGCGCGCGAGCCGGTCGCGATCACCAGCGTTTTGTAGGGCCAATCTTCCCCGTCCGCGGTCGTAACAAAACGCGCGGCGCGATCGATTTTTACAACTTGCCGCCCAAGGTGAACATGAGGGGTTGCGGCATGATCCACGGGCGATTGCGTTAAGATGTCGCCAAACTGAACATCGCCGCCCAAAAGCGGGGTTAGGCGAACGCGGTTATATGGTTCGTGATGCTCCTCGCTTAGCAAGGTGACGTTAAGGCCTTGTTGCGCCAAAAGTTGCCTTGCCCGCATGCCAACCGGACCGCCGCCAATAACAAGGACGTCTGGCGTTCCCATTGGCAATGGGCTTTCCGTGATAGCTGGCTGCATTCGACTCAATGGCGCGCTCCGAAACGAGTATTAAACGGGATTGAAGAACCCCAGTTACAAAGCTTCGTTGCTAAGTGAATCGCGTTGAAACGCGAGAAATTCGGTAACGCCATTGTTACCGCGTCCACTAAAGTAGACGTCTTTGGGTCGAGTCAATGCCTTTGGCTGATGTACTATTGATCAATTTGTGGACCGCTTAAAATTTAACCAAATATGCAAAATTTTAGGCAGCTTTGCCCCCCAATTTGTCATGTTAAGCCCCGCAAGCGGCGCTCCTGCTAAAACCGTTCGGCGCGCAAAACCATGATGATGCCTGCGCTGCCTAGTTGACTTTCACGGCTCCATTGGCCGGATCGCCCGGCGCTGATGGGCGATAGTAAATTGGGGGCTTAGTCCAACAAACAGGCCACCTGCCGACCGCCTTTGGGGGCCAAGGTCGGGCGTTGGGTTTGGCAGGCTGCAAACGCTTTGGGACAACGGGTGTTGAACAGGCAGCCTTTGGGCAAGTTCAACGGGCTTGGCAAATCCCCGTCCAAAATCTGTGGGACGACCTTTACGTTTGGATCGGGTACCGGCACGGCGGACAAAAGCGCTTGGGCATAGGGATGCAGTGGGGCGCGGGTGATATCGCTGGCCGGGCCCATTTCCATCATCCCGCCCAAATACATCACGAGCACCTGATCCGAAATATGCCGCACTACGCCCAAATCGTGGGCGACAAAGATCAGGGTAAGGCCCATCTCGGCTTGGAGCTCTTGCAACAGGTTGATCACTTGGGCTTGGATCGAGACATCCAAAGCCGACACCGGTTCATCGCATAACAGCAGTTTTGGTTCAGCGGCCAAAGCGCGGGCAATGCCGATGCGTTGGCACTGACCGCCGGAAAATTCATGCGGGTAGCGGTTGGCGTTGCGCTCGGCGATGCCCACACGGTTTAGCAAATCTCGCACACGCGTGCGGCGATCATCAGCGCTCATCTTGGGAAAAAACGCAGCCAAAGGTTCCGCCACGATTTCGCGGATGGTCATGCGCGGGTTGAGCGAGGCGACCGGGTCTTGGAAAATCATCTGCACATTGCGGCGCAGGTTTTGGCGCGCCACCGCAGAGCTGTAGTCGACGGGGACGCCGCTCAGCGTGACCGTACCACTATGGGCGCTTTCCAGTCCGGCAATCGTGCGGATCAGCGTGGATTTTCCGCAGCCACTTTCCCCGACTACGCCCAAAGTTTTGCCCGCCTCCAGCGCGAAAGACACGCCGTTGACCGCATGCACGACAGCGGGTTTTGACCACGGCCAAGTTTTATTGGCGTTCACATCAAAGCGCACATGCAGGTCTTGGACTGTCAAAAAGGCACTCATGTCAGCTCCTCTACCGGGCGGTGACAAGCGCGGCGGTTTTTACCCTCGCTCAATTGTGGAATGCTTTGGGCGCAGGTTTCAATCGCATCAACGCAGCGCGGCGCAAAGGGGCAGCCCGCTTGACGGCGCATCTGATTGGGCGGTTGACCGGGGATCGCGGTTAAGCCGGTGGCGTCAGAATGAATGTTAGGCACCGCGCGCATCAGCCCGCGCGTATAGGGGTGAGACGGCGTTGCAAAGATATCCGTAGTGGCCGCGCGTTCCATGATTTTTCCGCCATAAAGCACCAGCGTTTCTTCGCAGAACCCCGCCACCACCCCAAGGTCATGGGTGATCAGCACGACGCCTGTGTCAGAGTGTTTCTGAATGTCATCCAATAGACGCAGAATTTGCGCCTGCACGGTCACATCAAGCGCTGTGGTCGGTTCATCCGCGAGGATCAGTTTGGGCGTACACAAAAGCGCCATGGCAATGACGATGCGCTGGCGCATGCCCCCCGATAGCTCAAACGGATAGGCGCGCAGACGGTTTGGTGCATCTGGAATTTGCACCGCATCCATTGCCGCCAAAACGCGGGTGCGCGCCGCCGTGCCACGCAGACCTTCGTGCAGCTCCAGGGTTTCGTTCAACTGCCGCTCGATGGTCATATAGGGGTTGAGCGAGGACATAGGGTCTTGGAAAATCATCGCGATTTCTTTGGCGCGGATCTTGTTCAATTCACGCAAAGGCATGCCGACAATATTGCGGCCCTGATAGATGATTTGCCCCGTCACTTCCGCATTGGGGGCCTGCAATCCCAAGATCGACAGGGCGATTTGGCTTTTGCCCGACCCGCTTTCACCGACAATGGCAAGCTTTTGACCCGCATCGACGTCAAAGGAAACATCATTGACCGCATGCACCAACCCGTCGGGCGTGCGAAACTTGATCGACAAGTCTTGGACAGACAACAGGGTCATGCGCGCTCTTTCGGGTCCAGCGCGTCGCGCAGCCCGTCCCCGATGTAAAACAGCGAGACTTGGTTGACCGCAAAGAACGCTGCCGGGAAGGCCAGTTGCCAAAGCGTGCCAAAGGTCATGGTGCTGGCGCCTTCGGCAATGAGCGCGCCCCAACTGGTGGCGGGCTCTTGGATGCCGACGCCCAAAAATGACACGAGGCTTTCCATCATAATCGCATCCGGGATGGTCAGCGAGGTGTAGATCACGATGACCCACAGCATGTTGGGCATGATATGTTTGAAGATGATGCGCGCATCCGACAGGCCCAGCATGCGCGCCGCATCCACAAATTCGCGGTTCTTAAGCGTCATCACTTGGCCACGTGTAATGAGCAATCCGGCGGTCCAGTTGATGATGATCATCACGATGATCATTTGTTCGACCGAGCGGCCAAAAAACGCCTGCCAGACCACGAAAAAGATGATGTAGGGGATCGACAGCGTGATGTTATAGGCGGCCATGACGACTTGATCGAAGCGGCCGCCGTAATACCCCGCCAGTGCGCCGACGAAAGAACCGAGCAGCACCGACGTAATGCCTGCGACAAAGCCGACGAGCAATGATACGCGAGAGCCTTGGGCCACGCGGGCGTAAAGGTCGCGGCCCAGTTCATCGACGCCAAACCAGTGACCGTTCGATAGGCTTGGCCCGCCTTCCTCTTTAACCTTGCCAAGCAGGGACCAGTCGATTTCTTCGTTGGTGAACTGCGCAAATAGCCCGCCGAAAATCGAAAACAGCATGATGAGGCTCAGCATAATCAAGCCCAGCACGGCCATGCGGTTTTTGAAAAAGCGACGGCGTGCGTCGGCCCAGAATGAACGGCTGGTGAGCATTTCTTCGGCGGCGGCGTTCGCGTATTCTGGGCTGTTCATCACCCGCCTCGTGCTGGTCATGACATGCCCTTTCGCACCTTGGGATCAATCCAAGCGTATGCCAGATCCATCAGCAAATTCAGCGTAAAGGTCAGCACGGAATAAAGGATCGCAAGGCCCAGAATAACGGAATAATCCCGCGTATAGGCCGCATCGATAAACTTTTGCCCGATGCCGCCTGTGGAAAAGAACACGTCGATAAAGACCGAGCCTGTGATCATGTAAACGAACACGGGGCTCATGTAGGCGATCACGGGCAGCAGGGTTGGTTTAAGCGCGTGACGCCATAGGATGATGTGTTCGGGCAGGCCTTTGGCGCGGGCGGTTAGGATGTAGGGCTGGCCCAAAACCTCGATCAAGGACGCCCGCGTGATACGTGCCACGCTAGCCAGATAAGACGTGCCAAGAGCAACGGCGGGCATGATCACGTAGTTCCATTGCCCCCCGTTCCACCCGCCACCGGGCAACCAGCCAAGTGCAAGGGTGAACAAGAGCACCATCAAAGGCGCGAGCACGAAATTGGGGAAGATTTGGGAAAATATCGCAAAGCCGGTCAGGGTGTAGTCCCAAAAGCTGTTGTGGCGCAGGGCGGCCAAAATGCCCAGAGGAATGCCCACGGTTAAGACGAACACGGCGGACCAAAAGCCGTAGGTGAGCGTGACGGGAAAGCCTGCGGCGATTAAATCGTTCACCGTGCGGTCCCGGTGCGCGAAGCTGGGGCCGAAGTCGAAATAAAAGAAGACGTTCTTCAGATAAGTCCAAAGCTGGACGTATAGCGGTTCATCCAACCCATAGCGGGCAAGGATGTTTTCCATGATTTTTGGCGGCAAGGGGCGTTCGGATGTGAACGGACCACCGGGGGCCAAGCGCATCAGGAAAAAACAGATAATGACCAAAATGATTACCGTCGGAATGACGGTCAACAAGCGGCGCAGGGTGTAGCTTAGCAAATCAAGACGTCCTTAAAACCTCTGCCGCCCCGGTTTTGGGGGCGACAGAAAGCATGTGTCGATCAAACGCTTTAGTTTGCGACTTTGTAGAAGTCTTTGGAATAGATCTTCTGCATCACGTTGTTGATTGGCCACCCCTTGAGGTTGTCCTTCAGCATGATGTTGGTGGAGTAGTGATAGATCGGAATGACCGGCATATCAGCGGCAACAATCTGTTCGACCTCGGTATAAAGCGGGCCAGTATCTTGGGATGATTTTGCCGTTGCCAGCAATTCATCAACGCGCGCGTTGGAATATTTCGCGTCGTTATACCCGCTTTCGGTGGCTAGCAGATCAAGGAAGGTGGAGGCTTCGTTATAATCCCCACACCAAGCGCCACGGGCCATTTCAAAGTTCTGATCGCCCCGGTTGGACAGGAACACTTTCCATTCCTGATTTTCCAATTCCGCGTCTACGCCCAGCTTTTGCTTCCACATTTGCGTGGCCACAATCGCCACCTTTTGGTGCGCTTCGGAGGTGTTGTAGAGGTATTTGAACGACAGCGGCTTGCCGCCTTTGCCGTAACCCGCTTGCGCCATCAGATCGATCGCCATCGCGTCGCGCTCTGCTTGGGACATGGTCGCATAGTCGATTTCCGGCGTGCTAAACCCGGCGGTGGCCGCAGGCGTAAAGTTATAGGCTGGGAATTGACCGCCCTGCAGCACTTGTTCCACGATCACATCGCGATCAATCGCCAAAGCCAGCGCTTTGCGCACGCGCACGTCTTGGAAGGCTTCGGGACCAGAGGCGAGGTTGAAGGAGAAGTAATAGTTACAAAGCCGTGGCAGCGCCCAAGCCTCATTGGGGAATTCGTCTTTTAGGGCAGGATACTGGCCTGCTGGAATGTCGGTCACATCCAATTCGCCTGCACGGTAGCGGGTCAGCCCTTGGGCATCATCGCCAATCACCAGCGACACGACCTTGTCGATCACGGTGTTTTCGTTGTCCCAATACATCGAATTACGCTCGCGTACGGCGCGTTCCTTAATCACATGCTCGGTCAGCACATAAGCGCCATTGCCCACCATATTGCCGGGTCGGGTCCATTCCGCGCCATGTTCCTCGATCACCCAAGACGGGGTCGGAAAGGTCGTCGCATGGGATACCATGTCGGCAAAATAGGGCAGCGGTTGGGACAGTTTCACCTCTAGGGTGACATCATCAATCGCTTTGATACCAAGAGTGTCAACCGCTGCGTCGCCCGCAATAATCGCGGCGGCATTTTCAATCGACATCAATTCCATATACCAAGAATAAGGAGAAGCCGTGGCTGGATCGACCGCACGCTTCCAAGCAAAGACGAAATCAGCAGCCGTGACCGGCTTGCCATCGGACCATTTCGCATTGTCGCGCAGGTTGAAGGTATAGGTCAGATTGTCAGCCGACACCTCGTGGGACGTGGCAACGCCAGCAACGATAGAGCCGTCCGGCCCTTGGTTATATAGCCCTTCAAATAGGTCGCGCGCCAGTTTGGAACTGTCGACACCTTCCAGCAGTTGCGGGTCCAGATTGTCGTATTCATCCAGCATCCGGTAGGTGTAGGTCTGCTCATCCGCAAGCGTTGTGCCCGCAGGCACATCTGCAGCAAAGACCGCGCTGGATAGAAACGTGCTGGCCGTCAGCGCCAGCAAAGTGGTGTTAAGAATTTTCATCAGTATCTCCCGTGTTGGATGGAGTAGCGCTTTGATTTCAAAGCGTTTTCACTCATTGGGCAAGGGGTTCACTTTTATCAGTGACGATGCGAAATATTGCCGGGTTGGGGGCGCGAAACGCGTTCAAGCGGCGGCAGCGTCAGTCAGAAAGAAGTGTCCTATACCACAACTATGCACAGGAAATTTACAGGCGCAATGGCGGGTGCATCGGATTTAACACTTGCCGTAAGGAAAAGAAGCGTTGCTGCCTAAGGATTGAGCACGCGCATTGTGTCGCTGAGCGATAGAAACAAAAACGGCGCCCGCTGGTGCGGACGCCGTGATTTCTGTGTGATTTCTGCGCGATTTCTAGCGCAATTTGGGAGCCGCTATGCTGCGCGCCCGCCGCGCGAGCGACGACGGCGTTGGCCTTGGCCCTTGGGCTTGGCGGCTGTGTTTGGTTTGCGGTTGCCGCCGCTTGCGTGTTTCGCGCCAGAGTTGCCGCCACCGGGTTTGCCGCGCCCACGGCCACCACCGCCGCCACCGCGTCCGCCACGGCGCGACTGAGGAGAGGCCGCACATTCGATGCCGGGCCGCTTGCCGCTTGCCACAGGGATATCCAGCTTCAACAGCTTTTCAATTTCTGTAAACAGTCCGATTTCTTCGGGCTCACAGAACGCAATCGCGTCGCCTTCGCGCCCGGCACGTGCGGTCCGACCAATGCGATGTACATAAGTGTCCGGCACTTCGGGCAGTTCGTAGTTCACAACCAGCGCTACGCCGGGAATGTCGATGCCACGCGCCGCCACATCGGTGGCCACAAGAATGGTGATCGAGCCATCGCGAAAGCCTTTGATCGCGCGGTCGCGCTGGCCTTGGCTTTTGTTGCCGTGAATGGATGCGGCGTTGAACCCGTCTGCCACCAAACCCTTCATCAGCTTTTCACAGCCGTGCTTGGTGCGCCCAAACACAAGGGTGGTTTCGTCTTCGTGATTTTCCAAAAGCTCGCGCAGCTTGGCAGGCTTGTCGGCCTTGGCCAAGAAATGCACGCATTGACTGATTTTATCCGCAGGCTTGCCGGGAGCCGCCACTTGCACGCGCTTTGGTGTTGTGAGGTACGCGCGCGCCAGTTCTTCCATCTCTTTTGGCATGGTGGCCGAAAACAGCATGGTTTGACGCGGCGTGCCAAGGCGTGGGGCAATTTTGCGCAAGGCATGGATAAAGCCCATGTCGAGCATTTGATCCGCTTCATCCAGCACCAGATGATGCACGGCCCCCAGATCAACCGCGCGGCGGTCCATCAAATCGATCAGGCGCCCCGGTGTAGCCACAAGGATATCTGTGCCGCGTTCCAGCATCTTGATCTGGCGACCAATGGATTGGCCCCCAACGATGGTGGATACGCGCACTTTCGTACCTTCAGCCAGAGGGCGCAGGTTGTCAGCGATCTGGTTCACGAGTTCGCGGGTTGGGGCCAAGACCAGCGCCTTGGCGGTCTTAGGGGCAGGTTTGCCCGGCATGTCGAGCAGATGCTGCATTAGCGGGAGGCCAAAGGCCAAGGTTTTGCCCGTCCCGGTTTGGGCCAGACCAAGCACATCGTGGCCTTCAAGGGCCAGCGGGATCGCTTTGGTTTGAATGGGCGTTGGTTCAGTGATGCCAGCGCTATTGAGCGCGGCGCTAATGGATGGCGCGAGGCCAAGCGTGTCAAAAAGTGACAATATAGAGTCCTTAAAAGGCCAGTATCCCGCATAGGGGGCGGCCAAGCAGAGGGCCTGACGCCATTGATCCGCTTGGGCGAATCCCAAAAGCGGTCCAGACGCAGGCGTACAAAACCCTGCGTGATGGGGTATGAAATGAGAGTGTCGCTGATGGCCCTGACGGGCACGGCTTGCTCACGCGGCAGCGCAGCGACTGGTGGGTAGATGCGCTGTCAGGCGCGTAATGTCAAGGCACGGCGTGGTTTAACGCCGGTTAGGGTGTGGTAAATTGAGCCTTTGGGCGCGGGGGGAGATCGTTGGGGGCAAGGCCGGCTTGCCTAATTGATTGAGCTTGAAGGTCGCTTTGAGCCAGACGTCTAGGCCAAGCGCTTAGCCAGACCGGGGGATGGCGATCCGATCGTAGTTCTACTTACTTTATGCCAGCC
>CAZBBZ010000061.1:0-11129 GCA_964489925.1 uncultured Rhodobacterales bacterium | reverse complement strand
GTCTTGGCGGTAACTGGTCACAACCGTCACCCGCGTCGCCCCACCGACGTTCGGATCCCCCTCGCGCGCGGCAAATTCCGCCAGCAGCTTTTTGCGTTTTGGTAGCGAGGCGCGCGGGCTGTAGGGCCCCGGTTTAAGGTGCAGGCGCACTGCATTGGCTTTCAGATCAACGCTTAGCAACCCAAGTCCCAAGCGCCGACACAGCGTCATATTGCGCTTAAGCGATTTCAGCCACGGACGCCCTTTGCCCTTGGGGACCGCGATATAAACCTGATCCGTCAGGGACAGGCGCGCAATCGCTTGATGAAACAACGTCAGGCTGAACCCGGTTTTCAACTCGACAATGGCCAAGTCGTCGCCTGCCACGCCCACCACATCGCAAGCGCCTACTTCGGCTTTCACCTCATAGCCCGCATCGCTTAAAAATGCGCGGACGGGCGCATAAAGTTCGGTTTCTTGCACGTGCTGCCTTGCCTTTTTCGATCCCAACTAGCATCTGCATTAAGAATTTGCCAAAAATGGATTATTCGCAATCGGTCAATCATATGACCACTCATATGACCAATCACTGCGACGTGACCAAAATTGTGCTGCACTACGGACCAAGACGAGTATACTTCAACGATGAAACATCTACTGCTACTTGCGACCCTTATCTTTTTCCCGCTGAATGCGCAGGCCCAAAAGCTGAGCGTTGGGGATATTTCGGGCTATCTAAACAGCTTTGTTGGGGCGAAGGCCAAATTCGTGCAAGCGAACCCGGACAAAACCTTGGCCCAAGGCGTGCTTTACATCAAAAAGCCCGGTCGTATTCGCTATGAATATATTGTGCCGTCCGACAGTCTTGTGATTTCGGACGGGCGGTATTTGGGGATTTTTGACAAGAAATCGAACCGCGGCCCGAATGTCTATGACCTGCGCAAAACCCCACTTGATATCTTGCTCAAAGGCAATGTGGATTTGGCCGCCAGTGGTGTGGTGCGGTCGATCAAATCCGATGGGGTGAAAACCGAAGTCACCGCGCGTGATCCCAAAAATCCGGGCCAAGGCACGCTGACCATGGTGTTCACCGCCAACCCGATCGAGCTGCGCCAATGGATTGTCAAAGATCCGCTTGGGCGCAAAACAACGGTGATCCTGAACGACCTTGAGCTGATAAACTCGGTGCCCGATACCCTGTTTGATCTTGTGGCCACGGACACCTTGTTGCGCAGCCGTCGATAGGCGGATTGTCACAAGTCTCATTTTTTCACAAAGCGACTGTTGGTTTATTTACCATCCCGTGGTAAGCATGGGATGCGGGAGAGGCGCTTAAATGCGCCGCCGAAGGAGCAACCGCCCCGGAAACTCTCAGGCAACCGGACCGCACCAAAACGTAGACTCTGAAAAGTGAAGGCGTCCGCCTTTACGCCGACGGTGTAAGTGGAATTTTCCACGAATCTCTCAGGCCAATGACAGAGGGGGCAATATCAACGCCGCGCGCGCGGCGAGGAGGTTGCTATGACGAAACAAAAGAAAATCGCAATTATTGGTGGTGGGGTGACGGGCGTCACAACCGCTTATACCATGCTGAAACGCGGGTATGACGTAACGCTGTTTGAACAAAACCGCGATCCGGCGATGGAAACCAGCTTTGCCAATGGCGGGCAGTTATCTGCGTCAAACGCCGAAGTGTGGAACGCTTGGTCAAATGTGGCCAAGGGCTTGTCTTGGATGTTCACAAAGGACGCGCCTTTGCTGATCGGCGCTAAACCCAGCTTGCATAAAATGCGCTGGATGGCCGAATTTTTGGCCGCGATCCCGAATTATCAGTCCAACACGGTCAAAACGGTCGAATTGGCGTGCCGTTCGCGCGATGTGTTGTTGGAAATGGCCGAAGAAGAGAACATCGAATTTGATCTGGAACGCCGCGGCATTTTGCATTTTTACAAAACCCGAAAAGAGTTCGATCATGCAAGCGAGGTGACAAAACTGCTGGCCCTTGGCGGCTTGAAACGCGACCGCGTTGACCCAAGCGAGATTGCGCAGATCGAGCCGACCTTAAAGGCGGATATCTATGGCGGCTTTTATACCCCGTCTGATTTCACCGGCGACATTCACAAGTTCACGGTCAATCTGGCCAAAGCCTGTGTGCGTCATGGGGCGCTGTTTCGCTATGAAACCGAAGTGTGCGATGTGGAAACCCACGGCGACGAGGTCGAGGTCAGCTTTGCGGATCATGGCGATCTGGTGGACGAACGCTTTGACAAGGCGGTGATTTGTTCGGGCGTTATGTCCCGTCATCTGGCGGCCAAACTGGGGGATCGGGTGAATATCTACCCGGTCAAAGGCTACTCGATCACCGTTAATCTGGAAACAGAGGCCGATCAGCGCGCCGCCCCTTGGGTCAGCCTGCTGGATGACAAGGCCAAGATCGTGACCAGCCGTCTTGGGGCCGACCGCTTTAGGGTTGCGGGTACTGCCGAGTTCAACGGCTACAACAAAGACATCCGCATCGCGCGGATCACGCCTTTGGTTGAGTGGTGCAACCGCCATTTCCCAGACATGAGCACGCGCAATGTGGTGCCTTGGGCCGGGTTGCGCCCGATGATGCCAAATATGTTGCCCAAAGTTGGCCCCGGTCGCAGTAAGAACGTGCTTTATAACACTGGCCACGGGCATCTGGGCTGGACGCTATCTGCGGCCACCGCTGAAATCGTAGCGGGCATGGCCTGATCGCTTACGGGGTCTAGGGATACGTACCCTAGACCTCGAAACTTGCTAGAACCGGGACGTGGTCTGACGGCTTTTCATAGCCACGCATGGATCGCAGAATTTCCGTAGAATGAGCGTCACCCGCAATGTCAGGCGTGGCCCACATGTGATCGAGCCGCCGCCCCTTGTCCGCCGTATCCCAATCCCGCGCACGGTATGACCACCAGCTGTAGAGCTTGCCAACTGGCACATGGGCGCGGGTGACATCGACCCAATTGCCCGCGTCTTGGACCTCTTTGAGCAGCTCAACTTCAACCGGCGTGTGGGACACGACCTTAAGAAGCTTTTTGTGATCCCAAACATCATCTTCGCGCGGGGCGATGTTCAAATCGCCTACCAGTACCGATTTTTCAGGTGTTTCAGCCGCAAACCAATCGCGCATCTCGCTAAGAAAATCGATCTTATGGCCAAACTTCGGGTTCTTTTCGCGGTCCGCTTCATCGCCCCCTGCAGGGACATAAAAATTGTGGATCGTAAGCCCGTTTTCCAGACGCGCCGCCACATGGCGCGCATCGCCCATCTCGCAGAAATCCCGATGACCTGCATCTTCGAGCGGCAATCGCGATAAGGTCACAACGCCGTTGTAGCCCTTTTGCCCGCGGGCAACCATGTGCTTGTAGCCAAGGGCGGCAAAGCCTTCGCGGGGGATTTTTTCAACCGGGGACTTGGCTTCTTGCAAACACAGCACATCAGGTTCGTGCGTCTTTAGAAAATCCAAAACCAACCCCTCGCGCAAGCGCACAGAGTTGATGTTCCACGTTGCAATTTTAATCGTCATTTTGTTCTTTCGCTCGCACCATTGCCGATTCTCGGCCCCGAAAATCACGCTATGAATTGCGCCCGATGCACACAAGCGGCTTTCTGTTGGCTTCGATAAAAAAGCGGCTTTTTCGAAAAAAGTTAAAAACCTCTTTTTGGCCACAATCGCGCCCAATGCCTGCCTTGAAGAATAACGATAACAAACCTGTAGCGAAGAGCTAGCTCGGTGTCGCGTTCTCAGCCCCCCACCCCAATGCGACGCCGGGCGGTCTCTCCTCTCCCTTCCCCCAAATAGCTGACCATTCGATAATACGACCGATTGCGCTTCTTTTGCGCGGCGTAGTTCGCTAGTTTGCGCAAAACAAAATCAGATGGGGAGCTATCTTATGCGCGATTTCCACTTGCCCGGCCGAAGCCCGGTTGTTGCTGTTAACGGCATGGCCGCCACGTCGCACCCTTTGGCTGCGAAATGCGCCATTGATGTTTTGCAAGCGGGCGGAAACGCGGTTGATGCGGCTATCGCGGCGGCGGTGTTGCTCGGGATTTGCGAACCACAGTCCACAGGAATTGGCGGCGATGCCTTTGCGCTGATCGCCAAACCGGGAGCGCCGATTGTGGGCTTGAATGGGTCCGGGCGCGCGCCAAAAGCGCTAAGCGCGGATGCGATCCGTGCCGCCGGGCATAAAACCATGCCGCTATACGATGCAGCGGCAATCAGCGTGCCTGGAGCCATCGACATGTTCTGCACGCTGTCAGCCGATCACGGCAAGCTTGGCTTGACCGACACCTTAGCCCCCGCGATCCATTACGCAGAAGTGGGTATCCCAATCGCGCCGCGCGTGGCGTTTGACTACCGCCAAAGCGGGCATTTGCTGCAAGGGCATGGGCGTCAGCATTATTTGCAAAACGACGCACCGCTTGGGGTTGGCGCGCTGTTCCGCGCACCGGGTCAGGCAGAGGTGCTGCGCCGCGTGGCCGCAAAAGGGCGCGACGGATTTTATGACGGTGAGGTTGCCGATGATATGTTGGCGGCGTTGAACGCTGCGGGCGGGGTTCATACAGGCGATGATTTTGCGGCGACCAAATGCAGTTACGTTGATCCGATTTCGGGTTCCTACCGCGATCACGAATTGGTTGAACTGCCCCCCAATGGGCAGGGCGCAACAGCACTTTTGATGGCCGCAATCCTCGCGGAATTTGATCTTGCTTCAATGGACCCAATGGGGGCCACCCGCGCGCATATCGAAGCCGAAGCCGCAAAGCTTGCTTATAACGCACGCGATCGTTTCATTGCAGAAGATAGCCCGCGCCTTGACCATATGCTCGCCCCCCAAACCGCCAAGGCGCTGGCGGCTTTGATTGACCCAGACCGCGCCATGCCGGACGCGCGCAAAGCCAGCGACAATGTGCATAAGGACACCGTCTATATCACCGTTGTTGATGAGGATCGCTTGGCGGTGTCGCTGATCTATTCGATCTTTCACAGCTTCGGGTCCGGCCTTGCATCCGAAAAATTCGGCGTCCTGTTCCAGAACCGGGGCGGCGGATTTAACCTAGAGCCGGGCCATGTAAACGAAGCCGCAGGCGGTAAGCGCCCCATGCACACGATCATTCCGGGCATGTTGAAAAAAGACGGGAAGCTGTTCGTGCCCTTTGGCGTCATGGGCGGGGCGTATCAGCCCTGTGGCCATGCGCGAATGATGTCCAATATGGTCGATTTCGGCATGGATGCGCAAAGCGCGCTGGACGGGGCGCGCAGCTTTCCTGATGCGGGGGAATTGCAGGTTGAGCGCGGCTATCGCGACGAGGTGCATCAAGCGCTGGCGGATAAGGGGCACAAGGTGGTGGTGCCCGACACACCGCTTGGGGGCGGTCAGGCGATTGTGATGGAAAACGACGTGCTCATTGGCGCGTCGGACCCGCGCAAAGACGGTTGCGCCTTGGGCTATTAAGCTTTGCGCACCTCAATGGCTTGGGCCAGAACGCACATGATTTCAAAGACCATCGAAATCCCAAGCCAAGCGGTGCCACCCGTTTGATCGAAGGGCGGTGACACCTCGACCAAATCAGCGCCCACCAAATTCATACCATCCATAAGCCGCACCAGCCGTTGCGCTTCAAAACTGGTTGGCCCGCCGATTTCCGGCGTGCCTGTGCCGGGCGCGTAAGCCGGGTCAATAAAGTCGATATCAAACGAACAATAGGTCGGGGCTTGGCCAATAATCTCTTTGGCTTCGTCCATCACCGCTTTGGGCCCGCGATCGAAATATTCTTCGATCTGGATGATCCGCACGCCCACTTCACGGGCAAATTCTAAATCCTCACCATCATACATCGTACCACGAATGCCGATCTGAACCACCCGCTTGGGGTCCAGCAGCCCTTCTTCGATTGCGCGGCGAAAGGGTGTGCCGTGGGTATATTTGAACCCGCCAAAATAGCTTTCAAACAGATCCGTATGCGCATCAAAATGGATCATGCCAAGCGGTCCACCTGCAGCTAAGGCGCGCAAAATCGGCAGGCTGCACAAATGATCGCCCCCCACGCTCATGGGCACGATGTCTGCATCCACCACCCGGTTATAAAACTCGGTGATCCGCTTCATGCTGTCTTGCAGATCAGCCGGGTTCGGCCCCACATCCCCAAGATCAGCGCAATTCACCAGATCAAACGGATCAACCCCGGTGGCCGGGTTGATACGACGGATCATAGTTGAATAATCCCGCATAGAGCGCGGCCCATGGCGTGGCCCCGGACGGTTCGTCGTACCTGCATCCCACGGCACGCCAATCAGCCCCATATCCACATCCCGCGCAATCGGCGCATCGGGGGACACCACGGGCAAGCGCATGAAACTGGGCACGCCAGCAAAGCGCGGCAAATCAAAACCGGAAACGGGCTGAAAGAATGGATCGGACATCGGCAAAAGCTCCCTCTTTCTTGTGACCATAGGGCGCATTTTGAACGGATGAAACCGGATAAAACATATCAGGATCGCATCAAGATCACAGAACCGGCGATTGCGCTTGGGTGCAAAAGCCGCCACAGTTTTTCAAAACAAAACTGGGAGGGACATTATGAGTAAGATCGCTGTTATCACCGGAGCGGGCTCTGGCATTGGACGCGCGACGGCCAAGGCGTTTATGGCCGATGGCTGGACCTGTGCGTTGATTGGGCGCCGGGCGGATGCTTTGAACGAAACTGCAGGCGCTAGTGAATTGGCGCAGGCCTATCCGTGCGATTTGACCGATGCGGATGGGGTCGAGGCGACATTCAACGCGATTGCCAAACACAACGGGCGCATTGATTTTCTGTTCAATAACGCGGGCAACAACGTCGCCGCCGCGACCATAGACGAGATGCCGGTGGAGGACTGGAAACGGGTGATCGATGTCAATTTGACCGGCAGCTTTTTGGCAGCCCGCGCAGCGTTCAAACACATGCGCGCCCAAGACCCGCAAGGGGGGCGCATCGTCAACAACGGGTCAATCTCCGCATCGGCACCGCGCCCCGGATCAGCCGCTTATACCAGTTCCAAGCACGCGATCACTGGGCTGACCAAGTCAATCTCGCTCGATGGCCGCCCCTTTTCGATTGCCTGCGGGCAGATCGACATTGGCAATGCGCTGACGGATATGGCCGAGCGGATGACCAAAGGCGTGCCCCAAGCCAACGGCGATATTGCCGCAGAACCGATGATGAAAGCCGATGAAGTTGCAGCCGCTGTTCTGAATATGGCGTCCCTGCCGCTGGCGACCAACGTGTTGTTCCAGACCATTATGGCCACCAACATGCCGCTGGTCGGGCGCGGTTAGCGACCTAATCCCCCCGATAAATCAGCGCCGCCCGGCCAATCCACGGCTTTGGCAACTTGCACCGTCGAGATGCACAATGTAGGACGGCGCTGAAACCACTCTTCGCCCATGTAGTTTGCTAAAGTTCAACTAAAGGAAGCCAAATTGTCCGACCGTCCTAGCAGTTTTTCCTACGAAGATTTGTTGACCTGTGCCAGCGGCGAAATGTTCGGCCCCGGCAATGCGCAACTGCCCGCCCCTCCCATGCTGATGATGGATCGCATCACGGATATTTCCGAGGATGGCGGCGAGCATGGCAAGGGTCACGTGATTGCCGAGTTTGACATCAGCCCAGAGCTTTGGTTTTTCGACTGCCACTTCCCCGGCAACCCAATCATGCCCGGCTGCTTGGGCCTTGATGGTCTTTGGCAGCTTACCGGATTTAATCTGGGGTGGCGTGGCTGGAAAGGGCGCGGCTACGCGCTTGGGGTTGGCGAAGTGAAACTGACCGGCATGGTCCGTCCAGATCGCAAGATGCTGACCTACAAAGTGACCTTCACCAAAGCTTTGCAAACCCGCCGCCTAACCATGGGTGTGGCCGATGGGATTGTTGAGGCTGATGGCGAAGTCATTTATCAGGTCAAAGATATGAAAGTTGCGCTGTCCGAGAATTAAGACCTCTCGCCCACCGCAAACGAATTAACAAAGGAAACCGCCATGCGTCGTGTTGTTATCACCGGAATGGGAATTGTGTCGTCTATCGGAAATTCCGTGGACGAAGTCACCGCATCGCTTAAGGCGGGCAAGTCGGGCATTACCTTTTCCCAAGACTATGACGACAATGGCTTTCGCAGCCGGGTGCATGGCGAGCCTGTGATCGACCTTGCCGCCAACATCGACAAGCGCAACCTGCGCTTTATGGGTGATGGCGCGGCCTATAACTTTATTGCGATGGATCAGGCGATCAAGGACAGTGGGCTGGACGAAAGCGCCGTATCAAATGAGCGCACGGGTCTGATTATGGGCTCTGGTGGTCCGTCCACGAAAAGCTTTTACAAAGCCCATAACATTGTGCGCGAAAGCGGCAGCCCGAAGCGGATTGGCCCCTTTGGTGTGACCAAGGGCATGAGTTCGACCAACTCGGCCTGTCTTGCCACCCCGTTCAAAATCAAGGGCGTGAATTATTCGATCACCTCGGCTTGTACCACGTCGCTGCACTGTATCGGCAACTCGGTTGAACAGATCCAGTTTGGCAAGCAGGACGTGATGTTCGCAGGCGGTGGCGAAGAACTCGACTGGACGCTGTCTTGTCTGTTTGATGCGATGGGGGCGATGTCGTCCAAATATAACGACACGCCGCAAACCGCGTCGCGTGCCTTTGATGCGACCCGCGATGGCTTTGTGATTGCAGGTGGCGGCGGTGTGCTGGTGCTTGAAGAACTAGAGCACGCGAAAGCGCGCGGTGCCAAGATTTACGCCGAAGTGACTGGCTACGGCGCAACCTCCGATGGGGCCGATATGGTTGCCCCATCAGGTGAAGGCGCGGAACGCTCCATGAAGCTGGCCACGGCCACTTTGGGCGATCGCAAGGTTGGCTATATCAACGCACATGGCACCTCGACGCCCGCAGGCGATGTGACCGAGGTTAAAGCCGTGCGCCGCGCCTTTGGTGAGGGCAACGGGCCAAAAATCAGTTCCACAAAGTCGCTGACCGGACACTCGCTGGGTGCAGCAGGCGTGCAAGAAGCGATTTACAGCCTGATTATGCTGCGCGACGACTTTATCGCGGCCTCGGCCAATATCACCGAGTTGGACCCTGAAATTGACCCCTCTGAAATCGCGCTTGAGCGGATCGACAACGCTGGGCTTGATACGGTCATGTCCAACAGCTTTGGCTTTGGTGGCACCAACGGCACGATTTGCATGAGCAAGTTTGACGGGTAAGCGCCCCCACCAATTGCGCCAACGCGAGGGCATCTGATGTCGGGTAAGCCCGTTTCAAGCATTCGCAACCTTGGCCCAAAGAGCGATGCGGGCTTTGCGCGCGCGGGCATATCTACGGCCGAAGCCTTGATCGAACTTGGGCCGGACGAGGCCTATTACAAGTACCTGACCTCTGGCGGGACGGCGCATTTCATCGGCTATTACTGCATTGTGCTGGGGCTTCAGGGCCGCCCTTGGAACGACGCACAACCCGAAGAAAAAGCGGAGCTTCGCGTTCGTTTTGACGCCATCAAAGCGCGCGCAAAGGCAACAAACGCCCCTAGTCCAGAGACCGCGATTGAGAGCGAGCTGGACGCCCTTGGCGTCGGGCTGAACCGCAACTAGCCGCAATTGCCATATCACGCGCTTCTTGACCCCATGCCTGAGGCGGCTATGGAGGGTGACGGCCTAACGCGGAGCAAGATGATGAGCGCAGAAACCCAAGGAATTATGGCAGGCAAGCGCGGCTTGGTGATGGGCGTGGCCAACGACAAGTCTATCGCTTGGGGCATTGCCAAAGCGCTGGCCGAGCACGGCGCAGAGCTGGCGTTCACCTATCAAGGCGAAGCCTTTGGCAAGCGGGTCAAACCTTTGGCTGAAAGCGTGGGCAGCAAGATGGTGATTGATACGGATGTCACCGACGATGCATCCTTGGATGCTTGTTTTGACACGTTGAAATCGGCCTGGGGCAGCATGGATTTTATCGTGCATGCGATTGCCTTTGCGGACAAAGACGATTTGACCGGGCGCTTTAGCGAAACCTCACGCGCGGGCTTTGCCAAGGCGATGGATATTTCGTGCTATTCCTTCATCGACGTAACCCGCCGCGCCTCGGAGCTGATGCCCGAAGGCGGCTCTGCGGTGACGCTTAGCTATCAAGGCTCCCACCGGGTGCAGCCGTTTTATAACGTCATGGGCGTGGCGAAGGCCGCGCTTGAAAGTGCCACGCGATACTTGGCCACCGATCTGGGGCCGCAAAACATCCGCGTAAACGCGATTTCACCGGGACCGATGCGCACGCTTGCCGGGGCCGCGATTGGCGGGGCGCGCAAAGTGTATCGCCAGACCGAAGCGAACGCGCCCTTGGGCAACGCGACCCTTGAAAGCGTTGGTGGTGCGGCGCTGTTTCTGTGTTCTGATCTTGGCGCGCATACCACGGGCGATGTCGTCTATGTGGATGGCGGCTACCATGTGCTTGGCATGGGCAAAGCAGAGAACCTTTAAGCGGTGCCTGATCCCATTTCTATTCTTATCAGCCTCGGTATCCTTTGGCTGACCTATCTGACCCTGCGTGGTGGCTTTGCCATTAAAGTCGGGCAGACCGTGACCAACTTTTCGGGCAATGCTCTTGGGTTGGCGGTTATTTCATTTGTGGTGGCGGGTGTCATTTTTGGATGGGTCGCAGGCACAGTTCTGGTGCTTGGAATTGCCTTGCATGAGTTTGGCCATGTGGCCGCCTTTCGTGCGGCGGGCCATGATGATGCACGCTTTCGTCTGATCCCGCTTTTGGGCGGGGTTGCGATTTCAGGGCGCTTGCCCAAAGACCAACTGACCGATTTTTACATCGCCTTTATGGGGCCGGGCATCATGCTGTGCGTGGTGGTGATTTCTGGCGTGTCCATCAGTTGGTTGCTGCCCGATTATCCCACAGCGGCCAATATCGCAGCGGCAGTTTTCACGATCACAGGCGCGATCAATTTCTTTAACCTGCTCCCACTTTGGCCGCTGGATGGCGGGCGGATTTTGCGCACGCTAACCTATCCGATTTCTCCCTTAATGTCGCGCTATATCACCTTGGGCATGAGCGTCGGCTTGGCGATTGCCGCACTTTATATCCAA
>CAZBBZ010000060.1:0-11173 GCA_964489925.1 uncultured Rhodobacterales bacterium | reverse complement strand
CGCGAAGGCGGCCGCACAGTGGGATCAGGCGTTGTGTCAAAGATCCTCGCTTAAGTTTTGTAGCTGCGGTCAAAAACCGCGTTTAACTTAAGATCTATTTTTGGGTCGCCATTCGTTTGGCGGCCCTTTTTCTTTTCAATCGTGATGCCAGCCAACAAAAAAGGGCGCCAAAATAGCACCCTTTTCAATACCATAGTGCCAAGGCAAACTTAGTCATCCCCACCAGCACCTGCACCAACCAGATCACCATCTGAATAGTCGCTCACAAGCTCCGCAAAAGACACAACGATGCGGTTGCCTGCAAGAATTTCTGCGCCGGGCATCAACGTCACCACAATCGACCCGTTTTCGACTTGCACATCCGCATTATCAGCCAAAGCCGCCGTGGACCCTTCTCGCGCAATTTCAAATTCGCCAGATACAGCCGCGTCATAGGCAAAACGATATTCATCCGCCGCATCACCAGCCAAAGGGGAGGCCGTGCCGTCCACATCGTCATGCACGATCATGATGAAAGCTTCGCCGTCTTCTTCGAAATCAACAAAAAACGACCCAACGGATTCAAATTCAACATCCGCACCCAGTGTGGCGGTCATTTGAATGGTGGACGCATCTCCGCCACCTGCGGGAATGCTTGAGTTGGTAACTGTCACTTGGCTGGCAAAGGCGGGGGTCGCCATCAATACTGTTGCAACAGCGAAACTTGTCATGCGGGGGATCATTGCGCGCTCCGAAGGGTTGGTCGTTATTTCCATAACCAACTTAATGCCATTAAAATGAAGCTAAAAAATGACCTAATTTCACGCAAAATTTTGGTTAATTACTGTTCGAAATCAACAGCTTCCACAAAGGTATTTAAGTCGACTTCCAACTGCGCCCGCATGGTTTCCAGTTGCTCGGGCGTAAACCGTCGTGGCACGTCTTGATCCCACAACTCATACGCCATGCGCCCGCGATTAAACGGCCAAGGAAACATCAGCGCATCCCAAGTGCCCCACGTCCAAAACCGCTTCACTGAAAACGTCACCAGCACAATCGGCTTCCCGGTCGCCCGCGCCCATTCAAGCGGTACAGTCTTAAGCGCCCGCGCAGGCCCGCGCGGTCCGTCAGCCGCCACTCCAATCGAGGCCCCCTCGCGGATCAGCTTTATGACTTGGCGCGATGCCGCAAGGTTGGCTTTCTTTGACGAAAACGCCACCGTTTGAAACCCAAAGGCCGCTTGAATTTGCCCCGCCAAACGTCCGGCCCGTGCATTCGATGTAATCGACAAAATAGGCTGCTCTTTGCTTGGGAACATAAACGGCGAATAGGCAATCCGTTGATGCCAAAGCACCAGAATGACCGACCCGTGTTCTTTCAGCGCGGCATCCAAAACCGGCTTGCCCGTAACCTGCCAACGCGTCGTTTTATGCGCAAAGCGAAGATAGGCGGCAAAAAGACCGATCACCGCCCGGTTAAGCGTCTTTGAATTTGCGATTTTCTTTCTAAGCAACGTCAAAGTCTTTCTGAACCAATTCCCGCATACCAAATGACCGATCTGATCGGCCCCTTTGTGTCGATACGCCATTTGCTGCGTCTTTAATCGGCTCGGCGCGTGATTTGAAATGAAATTCGCGCGATTTCATCGCAGCAGAATCTGCGTTGCTGTTTATCACTCAATCAAAAAAGACGGTTTTCTAAAGTTTCGCCAAAATTTGCCCATTTTTCGAGAATAATTGACCATCTAAAAGTAGGTCAAGTGAGCCGCATGCACCACTCTTCCAGTTTTACCCGCCGTGAATATATCGCCGCTGTCAATTACGCCGGGTTCTTTGCTTGGGTCGCATTTGAATTTATGGTGGCCTCACAACTAGGGTTTTCCATGGTGCCTTGGACCGCGGCTGTTAGCCTGCCGATGATTTCGGCTCTGTTTGGTTGATCGGCGCGCCGATCATAGGACGCGCAATGCGCCAGCAGTGAAGCTACTTGCAGGCGGCTGTTGTGGGCATCAAAATATCGTTCCTCGTGTGCCTGCTGATGAATTGCGGGTTTCGCATTTCCGGGTATTTCTTTGAAACCGACATCTGGATGGAAGGCGACGGCCCAAATGACATGATTGCCTATGAGCTTGATGGTCGTCTGACACCTGTGGGTTGGGCAATCACTTTTAATGCCAGCGTCTTGTTTTTGGGGGTGGGGATGATCATCGGTGTTCTGGTGCGCATGATTATGGGACCGGGAAAGCAGCTGGAAGCAAACGCAGACCCTCATTCAAACGGCGCGTCGGCACAGCGGTCAAACAAACTGGCCTCGACGTAAAATCCTGAAATTTCTGGCCTTGCCAAACTAGGGTGCTTCATCGTACTAAGCGGACCTGTTAGTAGGGGTATAGCTCAGTTGGTAGAGCGACGGTCTCCAAAACCGTAGGCCCACAGTTCGAGTCTGTGTGCCCCTGCCAAAACTCTCTCGTCAAACATTCATCGCCAACTTGCTCACAGTTCGAAGAGACGCGTTTCCAATAAGAACTTTGCCGATATGGGCAGCATTGACGCCCCAAGCGCGCGGGCATTGGCCCCGATTGTGCCTTTATGAAAGCGCGGTTTGATAATGCCCGGCACGTTTTGAGCCAAAGCCGCGTGTTCCACCGCTTTGATCAGATCATCCAAAATGGGGCGGGGCAGGGCCCCATCAATCACAATGTCGGAAAAATCGATGATCGCACAGATGTTGCTCGCCGCGCGCACCAGCGCTTTGGCGGTCACGTCAATCCAGTCTTGCACGGGCGCGCCCAAGGCATGCCAGTCCGCCGTCGGGTCGCGCAAAACTGCCGCATCCCGCCCCAGCTTGGTCAATTTTCGTTCAAGCAAAAACAGCGATGCCACGTCTAGCAATTGCGTGGGCGCTTCAGTCACGGGGGAGGCAATCGTCAAAGGCCCAAACGCCCCGGCATTTTGATTTGGTCCGGTAAAACACTTATGATTAAGAACAATGCCCCCGCCGATGAACGAGCCGATAAAGAAATAGGCAAAATCCTTCAGCTGCCGGCCATGGCCCAGCATTTGTTCGGGCAAACACGCACAAGAGGCGTCATTTTCAACCAAAACCTTTAGACCTGTCACCCGTTCAAGTTCGCGGGCTATGTCAAAATCGCGCCAAGCGGCCATTTCCTCTTTTGGGGCGTTCAACTGATCAAGCCACTGCCATAACTCAAACGGTGCGCCGACCCCCATGCCGATGATCCGCCCGCGCTGAATTTCTGACAGCCCATTGGTGAGCGGCGCGATTTCGTCGCGCACGAATTCCAAGATTTTGTCCGGTGTCGGGTAGGGGTAGCGCCGCACAATTTGTTCCTGCATCTCGCCCAAGAAATCCATCAAGGTCAGATCCGCGCCGCGCCGCCCGATGCGCAGCCCAATCGAATAGGCGCCTGCCGCGTTCAACGTCATTGGGATAGACGGTTGCCCCACGCGCCCCTTCACAGGATCTTCGCGGCGCAACAGTTCAACGGCTTCTAGATTACGGATGATAACTGTAATGGTTTGCGCGGACAGGCCGGTCATACGCGCAATATCCGCCTTGGATTGACTTCCGTGACGACGCAAGACCGACAGCACCAGACGCTCGTTATGCGCGCGCACACCCGATTGATTTGCCCCGATAGAGTTTGCAGCCGTCTCGGTCTTCGTTGTCTGGTCCAAAACCTTGTTCACCTTGCAGTTATTCAGGCGCAGCTTAGTCGGAATTTTAACTGCGAGGCAAATAAATAAACTAAGTTGATTTATCCGTTGACGGCGCGCGTTTTTGATTCCACAGTTATCAACAAGGGTATCTAAAGCCCGAAATCCAATGGGAGGATTACAATGAAAAATGCACTTATTGCGACGGCAACCGGCGCACTGATGGCAGCGACTGCCATGATTGCCCCTGCGAATGCGGGCAGCCACAGCGTGTCTGCTTGTTTGATCACCAAGACCGACACGAACCCGTTCTTCGTTAAGATGAAAGAAGGCGCGACCGCCAAAGCCGAAGAACTAGGCGTCACGCTAAAGTCTTATGCCGGTAAAGTTGACGGCGATCACGACACGCAAGTGCAAGCGATCGAAGCTTGTATTGCGGATGGGGCGAAAGGTATTCTTTTGACGGCCTCTGATACGGGTTCGATCACGGGTCCGGTGATGCAAGCACGCGAAGCGGGCCTGTTGGTCATCGCGCTTGATACCCCGCTTGAACCAATCGATGCGGCAGATGCCACGTTCGCCACGGATAACTTCAAAGCGGGTGAGTTGATCGGCGCTTGGGCCAAAGCCAAAATGGGCGATGCGGCGGCTGATGCTAAAATCGGCATGCTCGACCTTGCCGTGAGCCAGCCTTCGGTGGGCGTTCTACGCGATCAAGGCTTTTTGACCGGCTTTGGCATCGACGTAGGCGATCCGAACAAATGGGGGGACGAAACTGACCCTCGTATTGTTGGCAACGACGTGACATCCGGTAACGAAGAAGGTGGCCGCAAAGCGATGGAAAACCTTCTTGCCAAAGACCCGATGATCAACGTGGTTTACACCATCAACGAACCAGCCGCTGCGGGCGCTTACGAAGCGCTTAAGGCGATTGGCCGTGAAAACGACGTTCTGATCGTATCTGTGGATGGCGGTTGTCCGGGAGTTGGTGATGTTGAAGCTGGCGTGATCGGCGCCACCTCGCAGCAGTACCCCTTGTTGATGGCGGCTTTGGGCGTTGAAGCGATTGCTGCTTGGGCCAAAGATGGCACCAAGCCTGATCCAACACCGGGTCTGAACTTCTTTGACACAGGCGTTTCCTTGGTCACGGGTGATCCACAGGACGGTGTAGAGTCCATCGACATCGCTGAAGGCATGGACCGCTGCTGGGGTTGATTTAGACTCTAAATAGTCCAATCATTGCAAGGGGCGGGTGTTGCCTGCCCCTTTTTAATGGCCCGCCAGAGGCCATAAAAACCAGCGGGACGGGGGGATGATATGACCCAATCTGACGATTTTGAAAGCCAGTTAAGCGACAGCCCATCACAGGTTGCGGATTTCGACGATCACAAATCCGGGTGGTTAGGACGCTTCCAGCATTTGCTGCACGAAAACCCCGCATTGGTGCCGTTGATCGTTCTGGTGGTGTCAGTCGCGATCTTTGGTGTTCTACTGGGGTCTAAATTCTTTTCGCCCTTTGCACTGACCCTGATCTTACAGCAGGTGCAAATCGTTGGTGTGCTGGCCGCTGCGCAATCCCTGATTATCCTGACCGCAGGCATTGATCTGTCCGTGGGCGCCATTGCGGTGATGTGTTCGGTGGTTATGGGGCAGGCCAGCTTTCGCTATGGCGTTCCCCCTGCATTTGCGATTGCTCTGGGCCTTGCGGCAGGCACCTTCTTTGGTGCGGTAAACGGCTGGCTCGTGGCACGAGTTAAGCTGCCGCCCTTCATTGTGACCTTGGGAACCTGGCAGATCATTCTGGCCGCAAACTATATTTATTCCGCAAATGAAACGATCCGCAGTCAGGATATCGAGGCCGAAGCCCCAATGCTCCACTGGTTTGGCGGCAAGGCGAACCGCGATTTGCTGAATGTAATCGCACCTGATTTTGACAGTCGCACGAATGAGGACGCTTGGCTGGGCATGCTTTATCAGACCAATTTCACCTATGGGGTGATTTTCATGGTGCTGCTGTTTTTCGTGCTTGCCTATATGCTGAAACAAACCGCTTGGGGGCGGCATGTATATGCGGTCGGCGATGACCCAGAGGCGGCCGAGCTGTCCGGCGTTGATGTCAAGAAAACCTTGATTTCTGTTTATGCACTGGCCGGACTGATTTGCGCCTTTGCTGCTTGGGTCATGATTGGCCGCTTCGGGTCGGTTTCCCCATCAGCGACCACCGGGGTGATTGGCAATATCCAATCGATCACCGCTGTGGTGATTGGGGGCATTTCACTCTTTGGTGGACGCGGCTCGATCATGGGCGCGCTCTTTGGCGCTTTGATTGTCGGCGTTTATGAACTTGGGCTGCGCATGTATGGGGCGGACCCCCAGTGGACGTTCTTGCTGATCGGTGTGCTGATTATCGCCGCCACCACAGTTGATCAATGGATCAGAAAGGTGTCCGCATGACCACCCGCATGACCCCCCGCACGACCACGGTGCAACCTGTTTTGGCCGCGAAAGGCCTTGTGAAACGATACGGGCGCGTAACAGCGCTCGATCATGCAAATTTTGAGCTGTTCCCGGGCGAAGTTCTGGCGGTGATCGGCGACAATGGGGCGGGCAAATCCAGCATGATTAAGGCCGTGTCAGGCGCTGTGATTCCGGATGAAGGCGAGGTTTTGCTAGAAGGTAAGAAAGTCAATTTCACCTCCCCCATTCATGCACGCGAACATGGGATTGAAACGGTTTATCAAACCTTGGCCATGTCTCCGGCTTTGTCGATTGCGGATAATCTGTTCATGGGCCGCGAAATTCGCAAAAAAGGCATTATGGGCAAGGTCTTTCGCCAGCTTGATCGGCGCGAAATGGAACGACAGGCCCGCGATAAACTGACCGAGCTTGGGCTGATGACCATCCAAAACATCAACCAAGCGGTCGAAACCCTATCGGGGGGACAACGCCAAGGGGTCGCGGTGGCGCGCGCAGCGGCTTTTGGGTCGAAAGTCATCATTCTTGATGAACCCACAGCCGCCTTGGGGGTCAAAGAAAGCCGCCGCGTGCTTGATCTGATTAACGATGTCCGCGCCCGCGGGATTCCGATCATTCTCATCAGCCATAACATGCCCCATGTATTTGAAGTGGCGGATCGCATTCATGTGCATCGTTTGGGGCGGCGGCTATGTGTGATTGATCCCAAAGCGCACAGCATGTCGGATGCAGTGGCCTATATGACAGGTGCTGCCGAGCCCCCAAGCGACATGAGCGCATGAAACACAGCTTTTTGCTCAACCGCGATCTAAGTCATTTGATCGCCACCTTGGGACATGTGGATGAGGTGGTGATTGCAGATGCGGGGATGCCTGCACCAAAGGGCGTGCCGGTGATTGATCTCGCACTTAGTCGCGGTGTGCCAAGTTTCTGGCAAGTCTGTGCCGCGATCCGTTCTGAACTGGTGATCGAGGGCGCGGTGATTGCCAGCGAAACCTCTGATGAGTTGCTAAAGCAAATGCAGGGCGAGCTTGCGCAATGGACAACCACAGCGGGGCACCACCCCGTGCCGATCACACGCCTGTCCCATGACGCGTTGAAACAGCGCAGCGGTTTAGCAAAGGCGTTTGTGCGCACGGGCGAGGCCACGCCTTATTGCAATATGACCGTAATTTGCGGCGTTGCCTTTTAAGACATGCACCTACGTCACTTGACCGCACGCATTATCGAAGTGGCTAGGGCGAAACCCCGCGTTTTAATCGGCATTGCGGGCCCACCAGCCTCTGGCAAATCGACTTTGGCTGAACATTTGGGCGACAGTCTGGATGGGGCGGTTGTGGTGCCGATGGATGGCTTTCATCTCGACAATGCGACCCTAGAAACGCGCGGGCTTCTGTCACGCAAAGGCGCGCCGGAAACCTTTGACGTCGCAGGCTTTGTTAACCTCGTGACGCAATTGCGCAGTGGCATAGCAGAGGTATCCGTACCCGAGTTCGACCGCCAAGCCGATCAAGTCGTTGATCGCGGGCTAAAAGTATCGCCAAAAACTAAGATCATCCTGATCGAAGGGAACTACCTGTTTTTGGACCAAGCACACTGGTCCGATCTAAGCGATCTGTTTGATCTGACCATTAACCTCGCCCCCTCGCTTGACGAGATTAAAACGCGGCTCATGGCCCGTTGGCGTGATCTAGGTTTTGACGAAACCGCGGCACTCACCAAAGCCGAAGGCAATGATTTGCCAAATGCGCGCCAGGTGCTCTCGCTGTCGCGCCCTGCGGATATTGAAATCGATTGCGTAGTTTACGACTAGGGACCGTTTGTTTTCGGTCTTGCAAAACGCGCGGCTAAAGCATAGCTACAGGGCCTTAAACTCGTCGATCAGGAAGACCAATGGCAATTAATCCATTCCGTTTTGTCCAAGAAGTACGCGCTGAAGTGTCTAAAGTCGTTTGGCCCACGCGCCGTGAAACGATGCTGACAACTGTGATGGTTTTCATCATGGCGGCCCTGTTCGCGGTGTTTTTCTTTACGGTCGACATCATCATTCGCACAGGCCTTGAAGGTATTTTGTCCCTCGCAGGCTAGCGCTGCTTGGTTTTCGGCTTTTGCACCCCCTATTTCTAGTTTAATGGCATCCTCACACACATTGGTCTTTGACCCTGCTATGGGGATATGAATATGCGACTTAGTTGCTTGTCGCGCGCGGTTCGGATTTTTTTTCTAATAACAATAGCGCTTGCTAGTTGGGGAACCAATTGGGGAGTTGCCTCCGCTCAAACGAACGCTTCTCGCAATGGCTCGGTGATGATCGCTACAATCGAGCGTGAACCCTTTGCCATGAAAGACGGCGACGAGTGGACCGGTTTTTCGATTGAGTTGTGGAACGAAATTGCGACGGACCTCGGTATTGAAACGCAGTTTGTCGAAACCCAGACCTTTAACGAAATGCTGCAAGCCGTAACTGTTGGCACGGTGCATGGCGCGATTGCGAATATCTCGGTCACCGAAGAACGCGAACGTCGGCTAGATTTCTCGTTGTCGATCTTTGATGCAGGCATCCAAGTTATGACACGGAAATCGGGCGGCATGTCGGATGTTTTCGCCGCTATTTTTAACAAAGAACTGATGATGTGGATCGGTGGCGCACTGGTCATTCTTTTCATCACCGCAAACCTCATTTGGTTGGCAGAACGGCCCAAAGGCGGGCACGAAGCGTTTTCCCAGCGCGGTTATCGCGGTGGCGTGGGGCGCGGCCTTTGGTGGGCGAT
This sequence comes from uncultured Rhodobacterales bacterium, assembly GCA_964489925.1. Lineage (GTDB taxonomy): Bacteria > Pseudomonadota > Alphaproteobacteria > Rhodobacterales > Rhodobacteraceae > CAYLLD01. The sequence continues at coordinate 2,271 of CAZBBZ010000060.1, read as the reverse complement.
GAATGTTTTGACCCAATCCAGCTTTGAAGTGGCATCACCTGAAACCCGCTTGGGACGCACAGTAGGTGTTGGTATTGTGATCTTTGGATTGTTTGTGGTTTCTGCTTTCGTGGCGCAAATCACGGCAACTCTGACTGTGCGCGAATTGACCGCATCGGTTACGGACATATCAGATTTGAAACAGCAACGGGTTGGCACAACCAATGGATCGACATCGGCGCAATATCTGAGGGTGAACGGCGTCGGGTTTAAGTCTTATGCGGGCATCGAAGACATGTTCAACGCCATTGAAGCCGGAGAGCTTGATGCCGTCGTCCATGACGCGCCAATTCTGGCCTATTTTGCGCTGACACAGGGGCAGGGCCGGTACCAGCTACCTGCGCGGGTCTATAAAAAAGAAAAATACGCCATTGCGCTGAACGAAAACTCGCGCTTGCTCGAAGACGTCAATCGCTCGCTGTTGCGTCTGCGCGAAAGCGGGCGCTTTGACCGGATCGCATCCCGTTGGTTCGGAGATTCTTACTAAGGCAGCGGTGCGGCGGGGCAGACTTGAATTTATCCGACTTCGCGTGCCGATCAGTCCTCCACACAGCTGCGCAAATTGAGACTTAACGCATTGATCCTAAGTTCATTTTTTTCCCCAAATCCGCTTGAAAGTTCCCAGAACCAAGTGTACGTGCCAAGGACTCTAGACAGATGGGCGCAGGACGATTCGGACTGCGCTCCGTTTTGTTTGGGAAGCAGGGCAGAGGCATCGGGCATTTTTGCCAGTAAAGACAAAGGTTTAAGCCAACATGGCACAACGCTGGTACTCGGTTAGCGTTCTCTCGAATTACGAGAAGAAGGTTCGCGAATCCATCCTCGAACAGGTGGAGCGTGAAGGTCTGCAAGACGTAATCGAACAAGTTTTGGTGCCGACCGAAGATGTGATCGAAGTTCGTAAGGGCAAAAAAGTACAAACAGAGCGGCGTTTTATGCCCGGTTATGTGCTGGTCCGTATGGAAATGACCGATCAGGCTTACCACTTAGTTAATTCTACCAATCGTGTGACCGGGTTCTTGGGGCCGCAAGGCAAGCCGAGCCCGCTACGTGATCGCGAAGTGAATTTCATCATCAACCAAGTCGAAGAAGGTGTAGAGCGTCCGCGCCCGCTGATTTCTTTCGATGTGGGCGAACAGGTGGATGTAACCGACGGACCATTTCAGGGCTTTTCTGGCTCTGTGGAAGAGGTGGACGAAGAAAACGCCCGCCTCAAGGTTTCGGTATCAATTTTTGGCCGGGCAACCCCGGTCGAGCTGGAATACACGCAAGTAACCAAGCAAAGTTAATGCGTGTGCCTTTCGTGGGAGGAAGTTTGGACGCGTCCAAGCAACCGCACCACGACCACTAGATTGCTCCGGGTCGCGACCTAGAGCTTGGAAAAACAAAGGAGGCCATCATGGCCAAGAAGATTGCGGGCACAATGAAGTTGCAAGTGCCTGCCGGACAAGCAAACCCGTCGCCCCCTGTTGGGCCGGCATTGGGTCAGCGCGGCATCAACATTATGGAATTTTGCAAGGCGTTTAACGCCAAAACGCAAGAGATGGAGCCGGGCGCACCTTGTCCGACTGTCATCACCTATTATCAGGACAAGTCGTTCTCGATGGATATCAAGACGCCACCTGCGTCTTACTTCCTCAAAAAAGCGGCCAAACTGAAATCTGGCGCGACCAATCCGAGCCGCGAAGTTGTGGGCTCTGTCACCACCAAGCAGGTGAAAGAGATTGCCGAAGCCAAGATGAAAGACCTGAACGCGACATCCGTTGAAGGTGCAATGCAAATCATCATGGGCTCTGCCCGTTCGATGGGTATTGAGGTTAAGGGGTAAGCGAGATGGCACAAGGAAAACGCTATAAGGCCGCACGCGAAGCCTTTAACGACAAAGCGAACATGTCCGTGGCTGATGCTGTGAAGCTGGTCAAAGACAACGCCAAGTCCAAGTTCGACGAAACCATCGACATCGCAATGACGCTGGGCATCGACCCGCGCCACGCAGACCAAATGGTTCGTGGTGTTGTCAGCTTGCCAAACGGCACAGGTAAAAACGTGCGTGTTGCCGTGTTTGCTCGTGGTCCAAAAGCGGACGAAGCCAAAGAAGCAGGTGCGGACGTGATCGGTGCTGAAGACCTGATGGAAACTGTGCAAAGCGGCAAGATCGACTTCGATCGCTGCATTGCGACACCTGACATGATGCCAATCGTTGGCCGTCTGGGTAAAGTTCTTGGTCCACGC
>CAZBBZ010000059.1:0-11353 GCA_964489925.1 uncultured Rhodobacterales bacterium | reverse complement strand
GCAGGCACGCCCATCAAGCGCGCGTTTTGACGGTCTTGCATATAGCCGACAAGCGTGCCGTCTTCGATCAGCACATTGCGCTGGGACGGCGTACCTTCGTCATCAAAGGTGATCGAGCCGCGGCGATCTGGCAGCGTGCCATCATCTACGACCGTGACCCCTTTGGCCGCGACCTGCGCGCCCATCAGCCCGGCAAAAGCGGATGTGCCTTTGCGGTTAAAGTCGCCCTCTAGCCCGTGGCCAACGGCTTCGTGCAGCAAGATGCCGGGCCAGCCGGGGCCAAGCACCACGTCCATAATGCCCGCCCGCGCATCCACGGCGGAGAGGTTCACAACAGCAATGCGCAAGGCTTCGCGCGCCAGACCTTGCCAGTAGTCCGCATCCATCAGAGGCGAAAGCCCGTAGCGCCCGCCGCCACCTGCCGAACCGGTTTCACGCCGACCGTTTTCTTCGACAATGATCGACAGGTTCAACCGCGTCAGGGGGCGGGCATCCGCACGACGCAACCCATCGGGGCGCAGAATTTCTATTTCCTGCATGGAAGAGGCCATAGACACAGACACCTGCACCACGCGCGGATCAAGCGCACGCGCCCAAGCGTCAATCTCGCCCAGCAAATCGGACTTCGCTGCAAAGGGCGCATCGTCAAACGGGTCGGTATCCACATAAAGTTTTTGATTCGTTGCTTGCGGTGCATCCGCCAAAGTGCCGCCGCCATCGCCCACGGCCAAGCGCACAGTGTCGCAAGCGCGCAACAAAGCTGCCTCGCTTATTTCCGTAGAATGCCCATAGCCCATGGTTTCGCCCTTAACGGCGCGCAGGCCGAAGCCTTCGGTGGCGTCGTAACTGGCGTTTTTTAGGCGTCCATCATCAAACAAAAGCGATTCTGAGCGTTTGCGTTCAAGAAATAATTCGCCGTCATCCGCCCCGTCGGTGGCTTTTTTTAACACCGTAGCAGCTTTTTGTTCATCAATATGCGTTTCAAACGGACGGAATCGCGGGGTCTGAGACATCTTATAGGCTCCTGTGGGCGCAATCTGTGCCAATCGGGAAGAATCGCGGCGCATTGCCGCAAAGCGGGACACTTGTTTTGAGAGCCTTAACATGTTTATTGAGCCGCAGAAATCAACTTGGCTTTTGTGCGCGGCGATCTATTTACTCTCGTAGCGCAGAGCGGTTTCAAGAACTGGAAGTTTTGACATGAAGATGCATAAGCAAATTTCGGGTAGCGTTGCGGCGCTGGGTGCGTTGATGATGGGCGGTGTTGCGATGGCGCAAACAGCCGATCTTGGCGAGCTAGAACGTGTAGGAAAGCCTATTCAGGACGGTGTGCACTTTCAGCCCGCCACCACTGATCTGATGCGTGATATCGTTTGGTTTGATACCTTTTTGCTTTGGTACATCACGATCATCGTCGTGCTTGTTACCGCGGCGATTGCATGGGTGATTGTGCGCTACAACGCAAAGTCCAACCCGACGCCGAGTGGTGTAACGCACAACACGCCGCTGGAAATTGCGTGGACAGCGATCCCGGCCTTTACACTGGTGATTATCGCAATCTTCTTTTCGGTGCCGATCCTGTTCAAACAGCTGCGCATCCCCGAAGCGGATGTAACGATCAAGGCGACTGGTAATCAGTGGTACTGGACCTATGATTATGTCGACAATGAATTCAGCTTTGACAGCATCATGTTGGCGCGCGACGAGCTGGCGGAATACGGTTATGAAAATGACGAATATTTGCTGGCGACAGACACCGCTGTGGTGGTTCCTGTAAACAGCACCATTGTGATGCAAGTGACAGCGGCGGATGTGATCCACGCGTGGACGATCCCGTCCTTCGGTGTGAAACAAGATGGCGTTCCGGGCCGGTTGGCGGAATTGTGGTTCAAGCCAGAGCGTGAAGGCATTTATTTTGGCCAGTGTTCAGAACTTTGCGGCAAGGATCACACCTTTATGCCGATCACAGTGAAAGTTGTCAGTCAGGAAAAATATGACGCTTGGTTGGCCTCTGCTGTGAATGAATACGCTGGCGATCCGTCGACTTTACCTGACAGCGTTCGCGGCGACATTACTGTCGCGGCCAGCGAATAAATCGGGCTTGGTTCATGGTTGACGCCAGCATCCCTTCGGTCAAGTCACAGCCGCATTACGCCGAGTTTGGTGACTTTTACGAGTTGCTAAAGCCGCGCGTGATGTCGCTGGTGATTTTCACGGCTGCTGTTGGGCTGTTGGTGGCGCCGATCGGCGTGCACCCGATTATTGCTTTTGCTTCCCTTCTTTGCATCGCGGTTGGCGCGGGCGCCTCGGGGGCGTTGAATATGTGGTGGGATGCGGACATCGACCGGATCATGAAGCGCACGCAATCCCGGCCAATTCCATCCGGGCGTGTAACGTCCCAAGATGCGCTGATGCTTGGCCTGTGGCTCAGCGGTGGTGCCGTGGTCATGCTGGCGTTGTTTGCCAATCTTGTAGCGGCAGGTTTGCTGGCATTTACGATCTTCTTTTACGCCGTGGTTTATTCCATGTGGCTCAAGCGGACCACGCCTCAAAACATCGTTATTGGTGGGGCCGCTGGCGCCTTTCCCCCGATGATCGGTTGGGCGGTCGCTACAGGTGGGATGAGCGCTGAAAGCGTGTTGATGTTCTTGGTGATTTTCATGTGGACGCCGCCTCATTTTTGGGCCTTGGCGCTGTTCATGAAAAGTGATTATGCCGATGCTGGCGTGCCGATGATGACCGTGGTCAAAGGACATACGCATACGCGCAAACTGGTGTTTATCTATGCTGTCATTCTGGCGCTCACCAGTTTGGCCTTGGGCGTCACCAGCGTAGGTGGGCCGGTTTATTTGATTGGTGCATTTGTACTAAATGCCGTGTTTTTGTGGCGTTCTTTCGCGGTCTGGAAACAGACAGACGCGGCAGCAAAAGCAAACGAATATGCGGTTGAACGGCGCTTGTTCGTGTTCTCGATTTTCTATCTGTTTGCCAACTTCACTTTGTTGCTGGTGGAACGCGGTCTGTCGATTTGGGGCCTGTCCAACGGCCCGGTTTGGATTGGGTGAAACATGAACGGTGATCCAAATTCAAAAGCGATCCATGAGATGCGCAAAGGGCGTAATGTTTGGGTTGGCCTATTGCTTGGCGGCTTTGTCGTTTTGGTGTTCGCGGTGACTGTTGTGAAGCTTGCGAGCGGCGAAAATTTTCGTGGTGAGCCGCGTACACCTGTTGCCCCAAACAACTTCGTGGATGAAAAATGAGTGCTGAACGTGCAAATAACCGCGTTGCGATGCGGCTTTTAACATTTGCTGCGGTGATGCTTGGGTTAAGCTTTGCGGCGGTTCCGCTTTACGATCTTTTCTGCCGGGTGACAGGCTATGGAGGCACGACAGATGTGTCTTCAAGCGAATCAGATGTGATTCTTGAAAAAACCATCAAAGTTCGCTTCGATGGATCGCTTGCGTCGAATATGCCTTGGGATTTCAAACCAATGGAGCGCGAGGTCGAAATTCGCATCGGCGAAACAGGTCTGGCATTCTATGAGGCGCATAATCCAACGGACGAGCCGATTTCCGGTGCTGCCAGTTTCAACGTCACGCCTTATTCCGCAGGGGCCTACTTTACCAAAATTGAGTGCTTTTGCTTTGAAGAGCAGCTTTTGGAACCTGGTCAGCGCGTAGAAATGCCGGTGACTTTCTACGTTGATCCTGAAATCGTGAACGACCCGGAGGCGAAGTATGCCCCGGTGATCACGCTTTCCTACACATTCCACCGGACCGAGCTGTCAGAGACTGATGTGACGCTGGGACCGGTTGACATAAACGAAACTTCGGTGAATTAAGCCTTGCACTAAAAGGACAGTGGCCAATGGCGCATGAAAAAGACCACGACTATCACATTCTAAACCCCTCAATCTGGCCCTTCTTGGGGGCAGTCAGCGCATTCGTGATGCTGTTTGGTGGGGTGATTTGGATTTCTCCCAACATTGAAAACAACCATCCGTGGCTGTTTCTAATCGGCTTTGCAGGCGTTCTTTACGTTATGTTCGCTTGGTGGTCCGATGTCATCGACGAGGCCCAATCGGGCGATCATACCCCGGTGGTGGTCATTGGACTGCGCTATGGCTTCATCATGTTTATCATGTCGGAAGTGATGTTCTTTGTGGCGTGGTTCTGGAGCTTTTTCAAACATGCGCTCTATCCCATGGAACAGGGCGCTGGTGGTGTTTGGCCGCCTGTCGGCGTGGAAACCTTTGACCCCTTCCATTTGCCGCTGATCAACACATTGATTTTGCTGTTGTCGGGATGTTTTGCAACTTGGGCGCACCACGCGTTCGTGCATGACAAAGACCGGGAAGCGCTTAAGTGGGGTCTGATCGGTGCGATCGTTCTTGGTGCGATTTTCACGGTTCTTCAGGCCTATGAATATGACCATGCAGCGTTTGGCTTCTCCGGCAATATTTATGGTGCAAACTTCTTCATGGCGACTGGGTTTCACGGCTTCCACGTTGTTGTTGGAACGATCTTTTTGGCCATTTGTTTGATCCGTGCTCAAAAAGGTCATTTCCTGCCAGAGCGTCACATCGGGTTTGAATCTGCGATCTGGTACTGGCACTTTGTTGATGTTGTTTGGCTGTTCCTGTTTGCTGCAGTGTACATTTGGGGCGGTTAACGCTATCCGCATTTTTGTGGACGTAATTTGCGGGCCTTTCGGGGCCCGCTTTAAGTTTGAAGGGTATAACTAAATGAAGCGGCGTATGATTTTTCCGCTTATTCTTGGCGGCGTCGGGGCGGCCATTCTGTGCGCGCTGGGCGTTTGGCAGTTGCAACGTTTGGCTTGGAAAAGTGATATCATTGCCAAGATTGAGCAACGCTTAACCGCTGATCCGATTTCTATACCCACGGATGCAAACGAAGAAGAACACGAATATCTAAGTGTGGATGTTGCGGGCAACTTGGTTGGGCCAGAAATCCACGTGCTTGTCAGCCAGCGCAACACTGGTCCAGGTTACCGCGTCATTCAAAAATTCGAAACACTAGAGGGTCGTGCTGTCATGGCCGATCTTGGGTTTATCAAAGAGACCGAAAAAACAGTCGTTCGCCAGCAGGGTGGTGCCTTTATCCAAGGCAATTTGCTTTGGCCCAATGAAACAGATGCTTTTGTGGCTGCGCCAAATTTTGAAAAAAATATTTGGTTTGCGCGCGAAAACGCAGCTATGGCAGACGCCTTGGGCGCGGAGCCGGTGCTGGTTGTGGTGAAAACCATCACACCACAACGATCCGAACAGGCGCTTCCGGTGACAGCCGCGATCACAAACGACCATTTGCAATACGCCATTACTTGGTTTGCTCTGATGGCGGTTTGGATCGCTATGACCCTTTTCCTCTTATTCCGCATTAGTCGCTATGAGGCGGCTAAAGATAGATACTGATCATGAAGTACACGTCGACCCGTGGGCAATCACCCGAGATTGAATTCGAAGCTGCGATGATGACCGGGCTTGCACCGGATGGGGGCTTGTATGTCCCAACGGCTTGGCCGCAACTGTCGCCCGAAGACATCGCGTCATTCGCCGGAAAGTCATACGAAGACATTGCATTCCAAGTGATGCGCCCCTTTGTTGGCGATGCCTTTAGTGATGACGCGTTTCGCGAAATTATCCAAGCGGCCTATTCCGGGTTTCGCCACAAGTCGATTGCCCCCTTGGTGCAGCTGGGCCCCAACGAATTTTTGTTAGAACTGTTCCACGGCCCTACGCTTGCGTTCAAAGATGTCGCGATGCAGCTGATCGGACAAATGTTCGAGCATAAGCTGAAAGAACGCGGAACGCGGCTAACTATCGTGGGTGCAACATCGGGCGATACGGGTTCAGCCGCGATCGAAGCTTTCAAAGGTTTGTCGTCGGTGGATGTGTTTATCATGTTTCCGCACGGGCGGGTGTCAGATGTGCAACGACGCCAGATGACCACGCCGGATGCGGCGAATGTTCATGCGCTTGCGATTGAGGGCGATTTTGACGACTGCCAAGCGCGGTTGAAGGATATGTTCAACGACCACGCGTTTCGGGATGGGGTTTCCCTCGCGGGTGTAAACTCGATCAATTGGGCGCGGGTGATGGCGCAGGTGGTTTACTATTTCACCGCGGCGGTTTCCCTTGGTGCGCCAACGCGATCCGTAAAATTCTGTGTGCCCACGGGCAATTTCGGCGATATTTTTGCAGGTTTCGTGGCCAAACAAATGGGATTGCCCATTGATTGTTTGATTGCCGCGACCAATCACAACGACATTCTTCACCGCACTATTAAAGATGGTGACCATCATAAGGGCGGCGTGACGCCGTCGATTTCTCCTTCGATGGATATTCAAGTCAGCTCTAATTTTGAGCGGCTGCTTTTCGAGTTGGTAGATCGTGATCCCGCTGCAGTACGCGCTATGATGGAAGACCTAAATACAGACGGTGGTTTCCAGTTGGCGCAGGGTTTGCGTGAAAAACTGAGCGAAGATTTTTCATCCGGGCGCGCGGATGAGGCTGAGACCAAAGCGACCATCGCGGATGTGCTGGCAACAACCGGCGAGGTCACTTGCCCACATACGGCGGTCGGTTTGAAGGTGGCGCAAGTTGAACGCGGCGCGACCGACGTGCCGATGGTGACGCTTGCAACAGCGCATCCCGCGAAGTTTCCGGCGGCGGTTCAAGACGCTTGTGGCGTTTCTCCCGAACTGCCGCCACATATGGCCGGGCTTGCGGATTTGCCGGAAAGAATGACGCGCTTGCCAAATGATTTGGCCGCGATCCAAGATCACATTAAGCGCAATATTAAAGGTCACCAACCTGCATGACGGTTCGCCAGCATACTTTGCCCAACGGTTTTCGCATTGTAACCGAACATATGCCGAGCCTGAAATCTGCGTCGGTGGGTGTTTGGGTGAAAGCAGGGTGTCGCCATGAGGCGCAGAGCCAAAATGGAATTGCGCACTTTCTAGAACACATGGCGTTCAAGGGCACCGACACACGTAGTGCGTTGCAAATTGCGCAAGAGATCGAGGATGTTGGTGGTTATATTAACGCCTATACCTCCCGCGAAATGACGGCTTATTTTGTGCGTGTGCTCGAAGAGGATGTGGCCACTGGTTTGAATGTCATTTCCGATATTGTCTTGAACCCGATTTTCGATGAGCGCGAGATTGAAACGGAGCGCGGCGTCATTTTGCAAGAAATCGGTCAGTCCCTAGATACGCCAGACGATATTATTTTCGATTGGCTGCAAGAAACCGCGTTTCCCGACCAGCCGATGGGCCGCCCTATTCTTGGCCCGCCTGAACGGGTGAAGTCTTTTGGCAAGGGCGATTTTCAGAGTTTTGTGAACACGTATTATCGCCCCGATACGATGATTTTGGCCGCGGCCGGGGCCGTTGATCACGAGGCAATTGTTGCAGCGGCTGAAAAGTCTTTTGGGTCCATGCCTAGTGTATCGGAAAAACTTGCGGCACCGGCGGTGTTTCACGGTGGCGAGCACCGCGTGGAAAAAGATCTGGAACAAGCGCATTTTGCGCTCGCCTTGCCAGCGCCAAGCTACAAGGACGACGATCTTTATGCGGCCAATGTCCACGCAGTTTTGTTGGGCGGGGGCATGTCGTCACGATTGTTTCAAGAGGTGCGTGAAAAACGTGGGCTTTGTTATACCATTTTTGCGCAAAGTGGGTCGTTTGCGGACAGCGGGATGCTGACGGTTTATGCGGGTACAAGTGGTGAAAGCCTTGCAGAACTCGCGCAGATTACCGCGACTGAATTACAGCGCGCGGCGATTGATTTGTCGGTTGATGAAGTCGATCGCGCCCGCACGCAAATGAAAGCGGGCATGTTGATGGGGCTGGAAAGCCCGTCGTCACGTTGCGAGCGTTTGGCGCGTATGATGGCGATTTGGGATCGTATTCCGGATTTGGATGAAACCTTGGACCGGCTAGATGCTGTCGATCTGGCGGCAACACGGGCTTACGGCGAAAAGCTCGTCAGCGGCGCGCCAGCCGTGGCCTATTACGGACCGGTCAGCGACGCGCCTGCCTTGGATGAACTGGCAACGCGCCTGAGATCGTAATGCTGTTTGGTCCGAAAGTCTTAATTGAAACGGACCGATTGGTTTTGCGCCTGCCCAAAAACGGCGACTATTCCCAGTGGCGCGAGGTGCGCGAAAACGGGGTGTCGTTTCTGGCCCAATGGGAGCCACTGCGCCAGAATAACTATCTAAGCCGCCGCACGTTTCGTGAACGGGTGCATTGGTCAGCCAAAGCTACTGCGGATGGACGGTCGTTGCCCTTGTTTTTGTTTCGCAAGGACGACGATCAGTTTTTGGGGGCTATCACGCTGGACAATATCCGTCGTGGTCCCGCGCAAATGGCAAACATGGGCTATTGGATCGGAGAACCGTTTGCCCGCCAAGGCTATATGTCCGAGGCGGTTGAAGCGATGGTGAACCATGCGTTTGGCTCGCTCGATCTGTCGCGCATTGAAGCGGCCTGTCTGCCTAAAAACGCAGCGTCGCGTGGATTACTGGAAAAATGCGGCTTCAAATACGAAGGGGTGGCGCAAGCATATTTGCAGATTGCCGGGCGTTGGCGCACGCATGTTCTTTACGCCAATATTCGCTGGGACCGTCGCGGGCCATCGGACGCGAGTTAAACGCGGTAGTATTGCAGAAGTACGTGACTCAATTACATATCGCGCTAAAGTTGCAGGCAGGAGGATTTGTTATGTTCAAACAACTCTTGTTGGCCAGCAGCCTATTTTGTGCCGCCACCGCACAGGCGCAAGACCGCATTCCAAGCCATTGCGTCGCGCTGGCAGGCGATGTCAGCGGGGTGCAAATCGCGGCCCTTGGCGGCCACGCGGATTTTTTGGATGAAGAAGTGCGCCTGCATTATGTGGGTCATTCGACTTACGTGATTGAAACTGCGGGCGGTTTGGTGGTGGCGACTGATTTCACTGGCTATGTCGGGATCAATATCGTGCCTGATTTGGTGACTATGAATCACGCGCATGACAGCCATTGGACGGCTTTTCCGGACCCGGCGATCAAACATGTGTTGCGCGGTTGGAAAGATGAAAATGGCCGTCCGGCAGAGCATTTTATTGATCTGGGCGAGATGGTGGTGCGCAACATCACAACCGATATTCGCAGCGGCTTTGAAGGTGGGGTTAAGGATGATAATTCGATTTTTCTGTTTGAAGTTGCGGGGCTTTGCATCGGGCATTTGGGGCATCTTCATCACGAACCGAGCAATGAACAATATGCGTTGATTGGGCGGCTTGATGTGGTGATGGCGCCCGTAGATGGCGGGCTGACGGTGCCGGTGGATGTCATGATCAAAATCATGAAACGCGCGCGCGCATCGGTGATTTTGCCGATGCATTGGTGGGGGAGTGGGTCGTTGCAACGGTTTGTTGACGGGTTGGGCGATGACTTTGCCGTTGAGTGGCGCGAGGACAAAGGACCGCTGACCATAAGCCTGCGCAGCCTGCCGCACACACCGACCATAATCGTGCTACAACCCGGTACAATTCGCAATCAATAGACCTTGTGGCGCTCCGGTCTAGCCCGCAAAAGACGAGGGTAAAGAAAGGACGGGGTAAAGAAAGGTCGCCAATGTCTCAATCAGTAAAAGATGTTTTGAACGCCGCTTTGCCCGGTTTGATTGATGAGGTCGCGCCGCGTTATTTGGAAGAACCACGTGGAATTGCGCAAGGTCATTCCACGCTTTTGACGCGCCCAAAATCCACCGCTGATGTGGCCAAACTGGTGTCGATTTGCGCGGAACTTAACATTGGCATTGTCCCCTATTCGGGCGGCACCGGGCTTGTCGGTGGGCAAGTAGCCGATGAGGGGCGCGACACGCTGATTGTGTCTTTTGAGCGCATGAATGCCATCCGCGAGGTTGATGGCGACGATCGCAGCATGGTGGTCGAAGCAGGTGTTATTCTGTCGGATATTCACGACCGCGCCGCGGATTTGGATCTGATCTTTCCCCTGACGCTGGCCAGCCAAGGGTCCGCGCGTATCGGCGGGTTGTTGTCGACCAACGCGGGCGGGGTGAATGTGATCCGCTATGGCAATGCGCGCAATCTTTGTCTTGGTGTTGAGGCGGTGATGGCCGATGGCTCTGTTATTCATGGGCTGAAATCGCTGCGCAAAGACAATACCGGCTATGACTTGCGGCATTTGATGATTGGGGCCGAAGGGACACTGGGGCTGATTACGGCGGCGCGTTTGTCGCTGGCTGAAAAGCCGCAAGAAACTGTGGTGGCGTTGTTGCAAGTTGATACACCGCATGCGGCCTTGTCGTTGCTGACGCGTATGCGGGCGCAGTTTGGGGAGCTTATTTCCGCATTTGAGCTGATAGATGCCACTGGTGTCGCGTTCATTCGCGAAACCATGCGCGATTGCGCGCTGCCGCCGGTGGAAAACTGGCGTTGGATGGTCTTGATCGAGCTGGGTGCGGGGGCAGAGGCCAATTTACAGACGCGGTTTGAAGGGGCCATGGAACAGGCGTTTGAAGCCGAAATGATCCTCGACGGTTTGATCGCGCAATCGGAAACCCAAGCGGGTGTGTTCTGGAATATGCGCGAAACCATTCCCCAAGCCAACAAACGGGTTGGGGCGATTGCGTCCCATGATATTTCTGTTCCGGTGTCAAAAGTGCCTGCGTTCATCGATCAGATGAGTGCAGAGATCAGATTGGAGAATGCTGCGATGCGGATCAACTGTTTTGGGCATTTGGGGGATGGGAATTTGCACTATAATTTATTCCCGCCTTTGGGCGCAGATCGGGCTGAGTTTATGCCGCAAAAGCCACAGCTGACACGAATGGTGCATGATCTGGTGGCGGAATATGGCGGTTCTTTTAGTGCGGAACACGGGGTGGGTCGGTTTAAGAAAGACGACTTACTGCACTATGGCGATCCGGGGAAATTGGCCGCTATGCGTGCTATAAAAAGCGCATTGGACCCGCAAAACATTATGAACCCGGGCGCGGTTATCGATCTTTAACCAGTCAGCTAGGTTAGCTGGTATCTAAAAGGGATAAAAGAAGATGCGCCCCTCCTGGTTAGGGAGAGGCGCGTGAATCAGACAGCAAGTCTGAGTGCAAGCAGGTTCCAATTACACGGAACATCTTCGTTATATTGCCCAATTCCTTTCGAAAACCTTACCAAACCGACCAAGTGTGAAGTTTTTCCGAAAATTGGCGAAATAATTATTCGATGATTTCTGTCGGCTTAACTTGAATGACCGGGGCGCTTACTTTGAAATCAAGCGCCATCAAATGCACACAAGCAATGCACGTCGAGCCCCATGGATTC
>CAZBBZ010000058.1:0-11543 GCA_964489925.1 uncultured Rhodobacterales bacterium | reverse complement strand
ACTACACCCAGAAATCTGGCTCTAGCTTAACCGCATAGTCTGCAACCGCATCACCTGCGATGTTTTGCATCAACGACGCATTGCCCAAGGTAAGCACGTTTGGCAGATCGTCTGGCGGTGATGGTGGTGGCGTGTCGAATACTGTCTCAAACAGAACGTTTGCTGCCAAGTAAGCGCCCGTTTCGGCAGAATGTATCGCGTCTCGCGTCAAAAGGTCCTCGGCCGTCTGTCCATTATCGCCATTGCCATAAAGCGCAGACAATTCGGCATGAGCGTCCGCCCATGCAACCCCGGTCGGTGCATAAGCGGCCCCGTGGTTTAGTGCCGCGTCACGGTAGAGGGTGTGGGCAGTGGCCGCGAAGCTGTCGCCGCCGGTCACATCAATCTCCCAGTCGCCTGCCCATAAGCCAAAGAGCACTGTCTCTGTGCCATTGGCAGCGGCCAGATCGATGAACAGCTCTGCATAAGTGTCAAATTCTTCGACGCCCTCAGTTGTGCTTAGCGGTGTGTTTTTTCCGTTCAGGATCATCACGTCGTAGGTGCCAGTTGCAAGATCAGCCTGAACCTGACCTTCATCCCAAAGCTGTTTCAGAGTGGTGGCGCCGAGAACAACTTTTTTGCTGCTGCTCGATATGCCAACATCGCCTAGTAAGTTCAGGAACTGTGTGGTTACAAACTGATCCGAATTTGGGCCGTTCTGTTGGTAAGAATTTCCGGCAAAAAGCACCGACAAACTGGCCGGAAGATCGGAGGGATCAATGGTATCAGCTGCGCGGTTTAGTCCCACTTGCTGCTGCACGACGTCTGGGCTGGTGACGGAAAACGCGTCGGTGGTACCCGTATCAAAGTGAACAATGTCGCTATCGCGACTCTCAATCGAGCCCTGATTTGCTGTCACGAATTCAAACCCGTTCGGCAATGCCGCCTGCATCACGTAGTCGCCATATGCGACATTGTCGAAAATGATTTGTCCGGTGGTCGTGGTTTGGGTGGTCTTGACCAATGTACCATCCGCAGTAAGCAGGTTTACTTCTACACCGCCAAGGTAGACATCTGCGGCCTCGTCATAGGTATCGCTGCCGTCGCGATCATCAAACAAATACCCTGTGACAGAGCCATCACTCGCGCTGGTGGGATCCGGTGCAATGCCGGCTTGCATGGAAATTAAAGTACCGCCGTTGATGGTGAACAGATCGGTTGTACCAAGTGCTGCATTGCTGACGTCGCTGTTGAAACTTTGATCGCCCGGCGCGCCAACTGCGGCAAAGACAGTCCCGTGTGGGGGCATAAACTCAAGATAATAATCCCCTTGCGCGACCTCAAGGAATGCAGCGCTGCCGTACTCATCAGTCTTGCCGGATCGGACCAAAGCGCCCGCATCGTCGCGCATGTTAATGACCATACCGGGGCGCACCGTGTCGCCGATGTCAAAGAGGTCCGAACTGTTCTGGTCATTGAACACAAACGCGGCAATAGAGCCTGTTGGCAGGGGTGCGCTGATTCCGGCTTGCAGCTCAACTGGGATTTCACTGTCTATGGCGAAACTTGCGGATCGGCCCAAAGCAGCATCGGTGATGTCGCTATCGATACTCTCGTCATCGCCCTGATTTGCGGCAACAAATCTTTGCCCTTCCGGCAGGACGACCTCAACATAATAGGTGTCATAGGGCAGATCTTCGAAATCATAGACCCCATCCGACCCAGAGGTGGTGGTTTTGACCAAACTGTCATCGGAAGAAAGGCGTAAGTGCACGGTGACACCACTTAGCAGCGCGTCACCGCCGTTAAACGTGTCGCTGGTATCTAAATCATCAAAGACGTAGCCCGTAACGCTGCCCGACGGCAGCTTTGTTAGCCCTGCATGGATGGCCGTTGCCCAAGGCTGGTCGACAAGAAAACTGTCAGATGTGCCGGATGCTGCATCAGTGATAAAGCTTGGGATCGCTTCTCCGCCGCCAGCAACCGCCGGGATGAACCCCATAAGGGCAGGCGGTTCGACCTCGATATAGTAGGGGCCATAGGGCACCTGAGCGAAGTAATAATACCCACCCTCATCTGTGCTAACGCTGTCGACCAAGCTGTCGTCTTGCGTGCGCCGCAGGTTAACCTGAACCCCGGACAGGCGGGCATCGCTGCGCGTAAAGAAATCATTCGCATCTTCATCTTCAAAAATGACCCCGTTGACCGCGCCATTTGGCACAAGCGCAAGGCCAGCTTGGATTTCTACTGGGGTCTCGTTCCCAACGGCGAAACTGCCTGATGTTCCTAAGATCGCGTTCGTAATGTCACTGTCGTTGGCGTCGTCGTCGCCTTGGTTAGCGGTGACAAACCCCAAGCCTAGTGGGGGCAGCATTTCAATGTAGTAGTCGCCAAAATCCAAGCCTGAAAATTCATAAGTGCCGTTTGTGAGCGTTGTTGTTGTCGCAACGAGGCTGTCATCATTGGCATCACGTAAGTTCACGGTCACGCCGTTTAGCAGCGTGTCGCCGGCCCCATAGGTACCGTTTGGCGTGACATCCTCAAAGACAAAGCCCTGTACCGTGCCCGTGGGCGTTGGGATCAATCCCGCCTGCACTTCAAAGGCGGTCTCACTATCCACGACAAGAGTATCGGATCGACCTAACTCTTGATCCGTTATGTCACTGTCAGCGCCTTCATCAGTACCTTGATCGGCGGTCACAAAAATCATGTCCGTCGGCGGCACAACTTCAACAAAATAGTCGCCATAGACCAAATCTGTGAATGCGTAAGCCCCATCAGAAAGCGTGACGGCTGTGGCCACAAGACTGGCGTCGCTCGCATGGCGCAGGTTCACGGTGACGCCGCTTAACAAAGCATCGCCTGCGCCGTATGTGTCATCCCGCGTGACATCCTCAAAAACAAAGCCCTGCACGGTGCCCGTTGGCGTCGGGATCAATCCCGCCTGCACTTCAAAGGCGGTCTCACTATCTACGGTAATTGTATCGGATCGACCTAACTCTTGATCCGTTATGTCACTGTCAGCGCCTTCATCTGTGCCTTGATCGGCGGTCACAAAAATCATGTCCGTCGGCGGCACAACTTCAACAAAATAGTCGCCATAGACCAAATCTGTGAATGCGTAAGCCCCATCAGAAAGCGTGACGGCTGTGGCCACAAGACTGGCGTCGCTCGCATGGCGCAGGTTCACGGTGACGCCGCTTAACAAAGCATCGCCTGCGCCGTATGTGTCATCCCGCGTGACATCTTCAAAAACAAAGCCGTCTATGGTGCCCAGCTGATCCGCCACGGTCGTAAGCCCGGCCTGCAACGTCACAGCTGCCTCAGTATTGATGGTGATACTTTGTGACGTGCCCAGCTCTACATCTGTGATGTCGCTATCGATGGCCTCATTGTCCCCGCTATTGGGTGTGACAAAGACCATGTCTTCCGGTGGCACAACCTCAATATAGTAACTGCCGTACCCGAGCTCTGAAAAACTGGCGACCCCGTCGATGCCTGTGGTGGCAATGGCCAGTGTGCCCGCGTTGTTATTCAATTTCACGGTCACGCCAACCATAGCGGCGTCGCCCGTGCCAAATCGGTCGTTGCCAGACAGATCGTCAAAGACAAAGACCTCAAGCGCTCCAGTTGGAATGATCGGCGCAACTTCGATACCGGCTTGCTGCCTTACAAAAACATCGGAATCGACAGTAAATACATCCGTCTGCCCCAAGGCCGCATTGGTCACGTCGCTGTCGCGACCTTCGATCGATCCTTGGTTCGGCGTGACAAAGCTTTTGCCGTCGGGCAGCTCAAACTCAAGATAGTAATCACCGTAGGGGACATCGTTGAACCTAGACATGCCAAACCGGTTCGAAACGATTATGCTATCCAAGGTACCGTCAGCTTGGAAAAGCCGGACCTGTTGGTCTTCTACCAAGATCTCATTGTTCTGATAGGTATCGTCTTCGTTTAGATCTTCAAAGTAAAAGCCTGTGACGGTGCCATAAAAAATCGGCTCCGGTACAGGCTCGACACTGCCGGCTATATTCAACGTCACCGTTGCTGTGTCGGTTCCATGTATCCCATCGCCAACTGTATAGGTAACAGAGGTTGAGGCGCTTTCCCCGAAGAATAACGCGCTAAAGTCACCATTTGGATCGCGAAATCTGACCTCTCCATTTGCGGCAATGAAAATTTGCCCGCCATCCGATCCCGCTACCCATGTGCTCGGCTGACCACTCCCCACGGCTTGGACCGACAACGGATTGCCATCAGCGTCCGTATCATTGGCCAAAACGCCGAAAGCCGAGTTGGCAATCACGCGCCCATTGGCAGCCCAGATAAAGTCATAGGTGTCATTAGAGGCGTCAGGCGCAGAGACAGGCGGCGCATCGGCCCCGTTCACCGTCATATGAACGATCTGACCGTCCTGATCACCGTCTGTGTTCTCAATCGTGTAAAGGAAGGTGTCTTCAGTCGTTTGACCCGCCTCAAGACCATCAAATGCCCCGTTTGGGTCATAGGTGAACGCGCCATCGGTAGTGTAGGTGACGATCGCTCCAGAGGCGAGGGTCACGGTGCCTGCTGCTTGGTCTTCAACCGCCACCACGTTCAAGGTTTTGTTGCGGGCATCAAAGTCAGCGCCACTGCCATTGTCGGCCAAAAGATTGCCCGACACCGTGCTGGCCTCATCAACCATAAAGGCATCCGGTTTGGCCTCCACCCCTGACGGGGCGCTTTCATAAAAGCCATCAAAGCCTGTGATCCGTACCGATTGCGCAGATGCGGCCGCGGCACTGGTGGTGCCTGTGAATGACAAATGCGCAGCGTTTCCGCTAAAGTATAGCGCGGGCAGATCAAGCGTCACGGTGTCCATCGTTACGCCATCGTAGGTATAGCTCAGCACTTGCGCCGCGGCATCCCATGTAATCTCTACATCGTGCCAAGCGCCATCGTCGTAAGCGCTGGGCGTTGCGTGTGTGCCCAGTTCTACCAAATCACCGCCGTCCACGGCAAAAAATCCTGTATGCCGCGCCGTGGTCTCGTCCGAATTTTGGTGGACATCGAACAGCAATCCAAAGCCGTTCTCGATCCCAACCGCGCCCAAGCCGCCATCGCCCCCGCCTGCGATGTCCACGCCCCAAGGGTCGTTCTGGAACAGGATCGTCAGCCCTTCGCTACCCGTGCCAAGGTTCACCTGCGTCGAAAGCAGAAAGTCTTCGGTAAAGTCGATACGCTCGTTGGTCGTGACAAAACCGCGTTCGCCAGGCGCATTAGATGTCAGTTGAAACTCATTCTCTGCCGTGGCCTCTGCCGCCTCGCTTAACGTATAGTAACTTTCGGCCGTAGCAGAAAAATGCTCTCCGCCCATGCCAACCAAAACACTTGCCGCATGGCTGGGTACGCCCGCATCATCCAGCACGAACAGCATCCAGCCGCCCGGCGTAAACACATTGGAATTGGCGCTGGGGGTGGCGACGATGTATCCCTCTGCATCAACGGTGAAAGACAGCTCCTCAAAGCGCGTTTCCATGTTGAACGTGTGGGTGACAGAGCCGTTCTTGACCATTGTGACCCGGTCAACGGCACTGGCGTCAGACACCCGAAACCGAATGTCCGATTGTTGCACGACGTCTTCGGGCGCTTCTAAAATCACCAATCGTTCTGCGGGTTGGCCGCTGTCGTCATAAAGATAGTCGGGGCGGAACCGTTCCGCGTTTAGATTGTCGATCGGTCCGGGCGCGCCACCGCCCAATGACATGACGGAGCCATCGGGCAGTAAAAGAGCGGTTGAGTGATAAAGCCGGGCCAAAGCCTCACTCTCTAGGTAGCTGACAATACCCGTAGCCGGGTTCCAACTGATCGCGCCCTTTGAAGGTGTGCCATAGTCCGTTGTGGTGCTTACATCGGTGCCACCCAGGATCAAAAGTTCGCCGGTGGGCAATATCATCATATTGCCGAAGTTTCGGGTCGGCCCCAGATCGGCAATGAAGGTCGACACCGGCGCGTCGCCCGAAAAATCCAAGGTCCACAGCGACCCATCCGTGGTCAAAAAAGCGGCCTTGTCCTTATCATACATTACAGTTGAGTGACGGGGCGAAACCGAGAAATCCACATCGCCATAGTATTCTAACGCCCCGTCGCCAGAGGGGTCCAGAATGTGCAAAGTGCCGTCAACATAATTTGAAAGCACAACCACGCGGCCATCTGAGGTAGGGTAGGCGCGCGGATAAAACCAAGCTTCCGACAAGATGTCGACTTGCGCAGGCGTCACGCCGGTCAACTCCTTAAAACCGACCCCCGGCGTGTAGACCTCGACCTGACCAACGCCCTCGCCATTGCCATCAAGCCCGCCGAGCAGGGCAACCTTGCCATTGGAAAGGGTTACAGCAGTGGCATACCAACGCGCATAATGCATATCGCCGGTGTCCAGAGGCTGAAGCGTGCGGGCGTCTGGATCATAGACGTTGGCATCGTTAACCCCTGTATTCGGCGCGTCGCCGCGCGTATCGCCACCGCTGATAACCACCTTACCAGTCTCAGGCACATAAAAGGGCACAGAGCAAAACAGATCGGTGCCGGTGCGGTTCGGCAAAAGATAGTGTGTATTGGTCTCGTAATTCCAGACGTCATAGACAAACTGCGCAGACTGAATACCTGTCGTGTCCGTGCCGTAGGTCATTATCTCAAAATTCGGCATGATGATTGCATGGATGGACAAGAGTGGCCAGTCCTGCACCCCTTGCCATTCGCCACCGCCGTTTGGATCCTCATCAACCGGGTTGGGAACCGTAGACACTTCGATGCCGCTATCAAAGAGATCGCGCATGACGCCGCCGGTGTCCGCGCCATTGACCTCTACGTCCAAAACCTCATCGCCCAAAGCGTCGAAATAGACGATCTGAATGTCATGAACGCCCGCAACCAGCTGCACCGCGCCAGAGGCATAGGCAAGGCCGTGGATACCGTCGTTATCCACCACCTCAAACCCGTTGATGTAAAGCTTCGACCCCTCGTCAGAGCCCGTGCGAAACGTGTAGCTGCCCCCAGTTTCGATCTGGATTTGCCCAGAGTATCGAACCGCAAAATTATCACCGTCAAAGGTGATGTCATTGGCCAGCTTGGTAACGTCAAAGTCAGAAGCAACGCCCGTGGCCACCGCCCCACTGCTGGGAATATTTTCAACCGTATCGCCAGCCGGATTTTCGTCAAAGAACTGATAGCTAAGCGCATCATCGGCCACAAAGGCCGCTTGATAGGGGATTTGCAGATCAAAGGCACGCCGTCCCGCATTGCCCACCGACCAGTCGAGCATCGCCACATCGCCCGCCACGTGATTGAGATACTCGACAACGATCTCATGCTGTCCGGGCCCAACGGTCGCGATATCGGACGCAGTATCATAGCGCCGATCGGCGTTGCAAAGGCAAACAGTGCCACCTGTTTCAGGGCAGGGTCCTGCGTTCACACCCGGTAGAGTTTCACAACGGATTTGGCTGACAAGCACCCCATCGACATAGACGTTCGCATCACCCGCCGCAGACAGATAAAAGGCAATGTCTTCACTGCTATCTAGCGTAAGGGTCGTTTTCAGCCGCATGGCATAGCCGTCGCCAACAATAAGGTCGTCGGTCGCATCAATAGCGCTGGCCACATCCCCGGTCGCAGTCGTAGACGTCAGCGGGGCCGTCGTAAAATCAATATCTTCAATCGAATATGCCGTCTGAGATGAAAATAAATCTACATCCCAAGTGGCGCCAATCCCAGTAACTGGCATGTTGGTTCCCCTACTCGCGAATACTCGCTAAACAATTCCGTCGATATGCCGCAGCCACTTTGGCAAAAACAGGGCGTATTGCAAGTTGTAATTGTTGCTGTTCTGGGGGTCTATCCCCTAAGTATTCGAAGTTGCAGAATATTATGTCGTAAGTGTTTGATCGAAATATTGGCCTTTACTTTGGGCTGCGCGACAGGCCTTGAAACAAGGGTCACAGGTCACGGGCAAAGAGTGGCACTCGTTCCTCGATAAACACAACTTGGATGCCAGTATGAGCAGACGTCGGAATCGGCATGAATGAGCCTTGTTCTCCACCAAGAGGAGAACGCGTCATCCGCGGGCCATCACTTAGTCGCCTAAATTTATTGAAATGTGACGCACGTCACATCGCATCTCTTGGGGTGGGTGCATTGTACGCTCTATCGAGACTACAAATCTAAGCAAATTCATAGAAATTTGAATTTCCTTCAAATCGTTTCTTGCAGTCATCGGTGACCGAGCTTCAGGGCAAACAATCTGCGCGCATCAAATATATGTGCGGCTAAGGGGATTTCATGACTACGTTTTACGGTGAGAATTACACGACCCAAACAACGACTTTCGACTTCACGCCAAGTGGTGGGCAATTTGGACCAGACGTTCCCAACTTAGTGTATGATAATTTTTTTGGCGTCGGTGAAAACGAACAAGTCGGTGGTGATTTCTCGGTCGGTGGCCCCGTTTCAGTCTATATTCCGTTTGTTGGCGATACCGAGATTTTTCGGGCACGACTGTCAGGTGATGTTGGTGGCAAATTTGGGCTGGACGTTCATGCCGAAATCGATCCGGGCAGTGTGGATGCGGTCCTGCCTTATACCACAACTGTTTCTTACCCCGATCTAAGTTCCCTTGCCGAGGATGAGGTTTATAATCTCTATTTTGGGAGTGTTTTAGACACGGCGGGTGCAGGGTTCACCACGCAATTTCCAAGCCTGCAATTCGACCTTGATTTGGTCGCCGAACTGTCCGCGCGATTGGCCGCAGAAGTTGGGGTGCTTGGCAATAATGCCAATGTAGAGGTGTTCGATTTCGATGTCGGCACAGTGGTTCCACTGGTTTCAATTGATACCGCGCGCCAGTATGTCGAAGACGGTCAACCGGTTGCCGACCCGATCCATTTGTTCGGTTTCGACGGCCAAGAGCTAAACGACTATTTCGATATCGACACAAGTGCCAATTCGTTGGTGATCCCGCTCAACAGTCTTGTTCCCCAAGGCGATGACGACCCCGAACCCGAAGCTGGGGAGGTCGACAAGGATGTCAAGAACGGCAACAATCCGGGGATCGAGGAAGCCTACAAAGAGCTGCTGCAATCCGTTGACCTTGGCGACATCACGCTTTCGATTCCCAACATCAACACCGCATCAAAACTGGTTGATGGGGTCTTTGTCACGGACCCGACCAAAGAAGCGGTTTATCAAAATGGTGTTCCAACAGTGGTTGACGCGGTTGGCGACGGCAACCGCGATGACCTCGCGTCATTGACCGTCGATCTGGACGGGTTGATTACTTACGGAACTGCGGGTGCCTTTCCTCCGCTGGAACTCGACATCCCAAATCTGGGGTTTAGCGTTGGTCCGTTCTTTGTGGATGCCGGGTTCAGCTATAATCTGCTTGATGTGGAATTAGAGGCCGAATTGCCGCTAGAGCAAGAGTTCACATTGACGCCAAAGATTGTGTCCCAACTGCAGTTTTTCGAAGTTGACCCCGATGATTCAAGCGCGCCACTCCTTGTAAATGGCGAGCGCGTTTCCAAAGAAATCGAGGTCGTGCAGCAGCAAAAAGTGCTGCGCTTTGACGAAACCGGCGTGTTTCAAGACGAACAGGTCGAACAACGTCTGCGCCAGCTTGCAAGCGAAAGCGATCTTTTTGCGCGCGACATCGATCTGTTTATTGATTTCAACAATGGCGTGGGGGGTGCGTTTACGGGGGAAACCGCCTCGGTCGGGGCGCGGATGATCATCAGCACCGACGGCGGTGCGACGTTTGCAGAGCTTAACAATGGCGATATCATCGCCCAAAGCGTCCCGGCGCTTGGGCAAAATCAGGTAATTCCCCTGACGCTCGATGAAGACACAGTGCTTGGCTATCGGTTGTTCGTGGGCAGCGGGTCGATCGAGGTCGAAGAAGACTTCATCATTGAATTTGATGAAACCGACAGCGTTTATGTTGAAACAATCGACACCGTAACGTCGCCGATCTCCGAAACACCGTTCCTTGACGACCTGACCACGCTAAACCTTGTTTATGATGATGATCAAACCTTCGTTGATGTCGTCAATAAGGCGGTGCCGATTGTCACAAATCGGACCGGGTTAGAATTTGACCTGTCGCTGCTCTTATCCGGCCTCGCAGCCGCGGCGCACTTTGAGGCGGGTGTAGACGTCGGCCCGCTTACCCTAAGTGCCGGGCTTGGATTTGAGATTGGCCCGCTGTTCGAAGAGGAATTCGAACTTCTTAATGTGGAAATTGTCGATCTCTTCAATGACAGCTTTTCGCTGTCACAGGCGCAAACCACGGCCAGCTTTGTGCTCGGCGATGCCCCGACCGCAATTGATTTTGGCGACGCGATTGTTGGCACATCGGGCGATGATACGGCCCTAAACGGCACAGCGGGCGATGATGTGATTATCGGCCTTGCGGGCAACGATACCATAAATGCGGGCGCGGGCGACGATCTGATCCAACCGGGGGAAGGCTACGCCGCTGTGCACGGGGGCGATGGCTATGACACCCTTAGCTTTGAGGACCTCGAAGGTGTTTTATTGGAAGGTGTTTTATTGGGTAGTGGCCAAAAGCGGGGCGCCGAATACGGGATTGTCAAAAATTCAGACTTTAATGCTGAGATTGCCGCTTCATCCACTGGCTATGATCTAACTGTGCCAGATATGGCAATCGAACACGTTCGCATGTCCGAACACAACGACACGGTGTATTTGTTCTTTGAGTCTGCTTTCCCGGCTGAAGAAACCCTGCCAGAGCTCATCGAAACGCTCGGTGGCAACGATCGTATCCAACTGGGTTATGGTCAAGGTTTGGTTGGCTTGGGCAAGGCGATTACAGTCGACGCGGGCGACGGCGACGACCGTTTCGAATTTGCATATGACGTTTCAGAAACACCTTGGCCGGCGGGTTGGACATTTGAAGGCGGTGCAGGACGCGATAAATTAGAAGCTATAGGCTTCGATGTGGATCTAACTGCGGGTGTGACGTCCAATGGTATTACGCTATCTGGAATTGAAGATGTAACTTTAACAGGAGACGGGACCCTACGCGGTGATGAAAAGAACAATGTATTAACGGCCAATGGTGCTTCAACATTGCTCGGCGAGGGTGGCAACGACACGCTGCGAGGTGGCGGATTTGAAGACAATCTTCTGATTGGCGGCGCTGGTGCCGACGACCTAAATGGCGCGAGCGGTTCTTTTGCCTTTGATACGGCTTCTTATGCAACGGCAGACACCAGCGTCTTTATTGACCTTGATATTGACGGCACGCGTTTTGGGCGCGGGTACAGGGGCGATGCACAGGGCGATACCCTGACCGAGATCGAACAAGTCATTGGGTCAGACTATGAAGACATCCTGATTGCGGGCACCCCTGACTACACATTGGACGGTGGCGACGGCGACGACCGCCTATTGGCTTTGGGTGGCAACGATATCCTGCGTGGTGGTGACGGCGATGACTTGTTGGCGCAGGGCGCGGTTGCGGATGAATTTGGCGGAACATTCGAAACCACATACGACGGTGGTGATGGCTT